>JBCCOR010000103.1:0-10861 GCA_039025295.1 Acidobacteriota bacterium | reverse complement strand
CGACCGAAGCCGTCGAAGTAGAGCTCCTCGCGCGCGATGGGCGTGGCCGTCATCGAACCGTTCGGGCGATAGAAGAGTTCCATCCTCGGACCCGTGTCGACGATCGAATGCCGGATCTGCACCCACGCGCCGCCGTGGGCGGCGCTGGGCTTCACCGCCGTGACGCGATGGAGCGAGTCGTATTCGTACGCGATCTCGAGGCCGGCGGCGTCGCGCTCCGACAGGACGACGCCCGAAGGATCGACCGTGCGGTCGAGCAAATGCCAGTCGGCGCCGCGGTAGGTCGACTTGGTGCGGACGCCGTGCTGGTATTCGTGGTCGATCGTCACCTCGCCGCCTGCGGCGAGTTCGTCGAGCACGTGCTGGGGCAGATTCTTGAACGGGTTCTGGTATTGCGGAGGCTCGCCTGCCGGCAGCGATGCCGTGACGAGAGCCAGCAGGACGGCGAGAAGCATCGCGCGCCCGTGTTGAGACCATCGCATTGGGTTCTACCAGAGAAAAAGTCGTCTCAGCGTATCGGACGCGCCGAATCGACGCCGACCCAAGCGCGAGGCCGCGCACGCCCCGCGACCACCCGAACGCGCCGCCCCGCGCCCCGCGCGCTACGGTAGGATGCAAAACATCTGTTCCACCGCCGTCCATCCACGCCCGCGCCGCAGCCGCCATCCGCCGACCGCCGCGCGCGCGTTCACCGCCCGAGGAGTCCTGTGAAGCACGTCATCACCGCCATTCTCGGCGGCGGCCAGGGAACCCGCCTGTGGCCGCTGACCGCGCGTCGCGCCAAGCCCGCCGTGCCGATCGCCGGCAAGTTCCGCCTGATCGACATCCCGATCTCGAACAGCCTCCACGCTGGCATCGCGCAAATCTACGTCCTGACGCAGTTCAACAGCCACAGCCTGCACCGGCACATCGCGCAGACCTATCGCTTCGACGCCTTCCGCGACGGCTTCGTCAGCATCCTCGCCGCGCAGCAGAGCCTCGACAACCGCGACTGGTACCAGGGCACCGCCGACGCCGTGCGCAAAAACCTCGGCCGGCTGACCGACGGCGACCACAGCGCCGTGCTGATCCTCTCGGGCGATCAGCTCTACCAGCTCGATCTCGAAGACTTCGTCACCGACCACCGCGAGAAAGAAGCCGATCTCAGCATCGCCGTCACGCCCGTGGCGCGCGAAGAAGCGAGCGGGCTCGGCATCATGCGCGTCGACCGCGACGGTCAGATCGTCGAGTTCGTCGAGAAGCCCAAGGACGAGGAAACCCTCGATCGACTGGCGCTCGATCAGGCGACCCTCGACGCACTCGGCTTCGACGCGCCGGCCGGCAGCCTGCTCGCCTCGATGGGGATGTACGTCTTCGGCCGCGAGGTGCTGCGCCAGGTGCTGCTCGACGACGCCACCCGCACCGACTTCGGCCGCGAGATCATCCCCGGCGCGATCGATCGACTGCGCGTCTTCGCCTATCCCTACCGCGGCTACTGGCGCGACATCGGCACCATCCCCGCGTTTCACGAGACCAACCTCGAGCTCACCGAGCCCGATCCGCCACTCAACCTCTACCACCCCGACAAGCCGATCTACACCCATCCGCGCTTCCTGCCGGGCGTCAAGGTGCACGACTGCCAGATCGAGCAGTCGCTGCTGTGCGACGGCAGCGTGATCGCAGCGGCGCGGGTGAAGCGCTCGGTGATCGGCATCCGCTCGATGGTGCGCGAGGGCGCGGTGATCGAGGACAGTATCCTGATGGGCACCGAGGGCAGCCAGCGCTCTGACGACGGCCACCCGGTGCCGATCGGCGTCGGGCGCAACTGCGAGATCCGTCGGGCGATCATCGACCGCGGTGCGCGCATCGGCGACGGCGCGCGCCTGATCAACGCCGACGGCGTCGAGCATGCCGACGGTGACGGTTGGGCGATCCGCGGCGGCGTGATCGTGGTCACCCAGAACGCGGTCATTCCGGCCGGTACGGAGATCTGACGTGGCCGCCACCCCAACACCCAAGACCGCGGCATCCACGGCGGCGCCGAGCGCCGACGCGGCGAGCACCGAGACGGAAACCCCGTCGTCCGCCGCCGCCGCGGCTGAGCGCAGCCCTGATCCGCGCCGCATTGCCTTCGTTGCCGCCGAGGTCGCCGGCTTCGCCAAGACCGGCGGCCTCGCCGACGTGGCCGCGGCGCTGCCGACGCATCTGCACCGCCGCGGCCACGACGTACGCGTGTTCATGCCCTTCCACGGCGTGATCGACCGCACCAAGCACCGCATCGTGCCGGTCGATTTCCTGCAGGATCTGCGCATCTCGCTTGGCGGTCGCCGCTACCGCGCGCGGGTGTTCGTCACCGAGGTCTCGACCGACGGCCCGTCGATCTACCTGATCGACTGTCCGTCGCTCTTCCACCGCGACGGCGTCTACACCGGCGGCGAGGACGACGCCCTGCGCTTCGCGCTGCTCGCCCAGACCGTGTTCCTGTGCTGCCAGCACATGGGCTGGGCGCCCGACATCCTGCACGGCAACGACTGGCACACGGCGCTGCTGCCGATCTATCTGCGCACGCTGTTCGGCTGGGATCGCCTCTTCGCCCGCACCAAGACCGTCCTGACGATCCACAACATGGCGTACCAGGGCGTGTTCCCGGCGTCGATCGTCGGCGCGATCGGCCTCGGCGGCGTGCGCGATCTGCTTCACCAGGAGGATCTGCAGGGCCGCGGCGTGATCAACTTCATGCGCACCGGCCTGCTCTACGCCGACGCGGTGACGGCGGTGAGCGAGACCTACGCGCGCGAGATCCAAACCGCCGAGCACGGCCACGGCCTCGAGGGCACGGTGCGGGCGCGGGCCGGCACCGTCGTCGGCATCGTCAACGGCGTCGACTACGGCACCTGGGATCCGCGTCACGATCCGCATCTGCCGCGCCGCTACGGCCTCGACGACGTCGGCGAGGGCAAGTTCGCCAACAAGCACGCGCTGCTGTCGGAGCTGGCGATGCCGGTCGACGACCTGCGCGGCGACGACCGCTCGCCGCCGCTCCTGGGCATCGTCTCGCGCATGACCGCGCAGAAAGGCTTCGATCTGCTGTTCGACGTCCTGCCACCGCTGCTGCGCCACACCCGCACGCGCCTGGTCGCGCTCGGCAGCGGCGCCGATCGCTACGCCGGCTTCTTCGCCAGCCTGCAGCGCTCGTTTCCGAGCCGGGTCTGCTACTACAACGGCTACAGCGAACTGATGGCGCATCGCATCGAGGCCGCCGCCGACATCTTCCTCATGCCGTCGCGCTTCGAGCCGTGTGGTCTCAACCAGCTCTACAGCCTGCGCTACGGCACGCCGCCGCTGGTGCGCCGCACGGGCGGCCTGGCCGACACCGTGCGCCACTTCGTCCGCGGCTCGGCCGCGGGCGAGACGCGCGGCACCGGCTTCGTCTTCGACCACTTCGACCCGAAGGGCTTCGCCTGGGCGCTCGGCCAGGCGCTGGCGCTCTATCCGGATCGTCCGCGCTGGCATCGCCTGCGCCGCAACGCGATGCAGCAGGACTATTCGTGGACGCGCCAGGGCGCGATCTACGAGCGGCTGTACGCAACAGTGCTCGGCGGCTGAGCCGAGCGGCTGTACGCAACAGTGCTCGGCGGCTGAGCCGAGCAGCGGTCCGGACGCGTGGTCGTGGCTACGATGCCTCGGCCATGCGCTCGCGCTCGGCCAGGCTCTCGAGCGTATTGAGCATCAGCTCGATGTGCAGCCGCAGATGGTAGTACTCGTCCATGTACGAGAGCGGCACCGTCACCTCCGACACCACCTCGCGCTCGAGGTTGCGCAGATCGGCGACCATCGCGTCGTGGTCGAGCGGGACGCTGCTCAGCTCGCCGTGGATGATCTGGTCGATCAGGTTGAGGTCGTCGTACCAGCGGTAGATCTTCGAGCGGATGCGCCAGCGGTAGAGCGGCGGCGCGGCCTTGAAGAGCGGGAAGAGCAGGGTCAGGAGCGGCACCAGCAGGATCTTCAGCCGGTCGGCGCCCGACGCGATCCGGAACGGCAGCACGCGGTAGAGAAACGACGGCCCTTCCTCGAGATAGCGCCGCGCCTGCGACGTCACCGCGGCCTCGGTGCCGTGCGGCGACGGAAAGGCGCCGGGCTCGGCGAAGAGGTCGCCCGCACCGTGGACCTCGCTCATGGTTTCGAGCAGCAGCGGCGTCAGCGCCGGCGCCAGATTGTCCAGCGCCACCAGGCTGGCCGCCGCCGCCAGCAGCGGCACGTCGGCCTCCGGCAGGTCGGTGGCGAGGTCGATCATGCCCTCGCTCAGGACCACGCTGCGCAGGTAAGCGAAGCGGCGCTCGTAGGCGCGCTGGCGCATCATCGGTAGCAAGAAAATGGACTCGTCGGCGAGCAGCGCGGGCAGATACGACGCCTCGGCCGACGCCACCAGCACCGCGGCGTCGAGCGAACCGTCGCGCAGCGCGTCGGCGGCGGCGCCGTTGCCGAGCGGCTGGAGATCGGTGTTCGACGCGTCGATGTCGTTGGCACCGAGCACGGTCAGCGCCAGCGCGCGCGTGCCGCTGCCCTCGGCGCCGATCGCCACGCGCAGGCCGCGCAGATCGCCGAGATCGCCGACCGCGGCCGGATCGAGACGATGAAAGACCCACACCGGCTCGAGAAAGAGGCTGCCGTAGGCTTTGAGCCCGTCGGCGTCGGCGCCGACCGTGCCGCCCTGCGCCAGCGCCAGGTCGACCGCGCCGTCGCGCAGCAGCTGCAGGTTCTCGACCGAGCCGGCGGTGGCGCGCACCTCGAGCGTCACGCCGTGGTCGACGAGCCGCTCGGCGTAGGCGGTGGCGAAGCGGTGGTAGGCGCCGTCGAGCGAGCCGGCGGCGATCGTCAGCTGCTTGGGTGGTGGCGGCTCGAGGCTGGCGAAGGCGACCGTGAAGCCGACGATCACGATCGCGACCGCGGGCCCCCAAATGCGCCAGAACGCAGCGCGGGCCTGCGACTTGCGCCGGGCCAGCATGGCCTCGCGCAGGGCGCCGTAGTCGTGGGCCGCGCTGCCGCCCGGCGGGTTGGCGGACGCGGCTGATGGCGGCTCGGTGGTCATCGTGGGCGTCCTCCCTCGGTGCGCTCAGTCGGGATGCGTGCCGGCGCGGGTTTCTTCGATCAGATGGTCGACGACCGCGTTCAGGTCGTTGCCGTGCTTGCGGAACACCTTGAGCTGGCGATCGGCACTGGTGCCTTCGCGCAGGATGGTGTGGACGTGCGCGACCTGCTCGCGCGAGCCGAGCTCGTCGACCACGTCGTCGATGAACGTCAGCAGCTCCTTGGCGAGAAAGCGCGTCGGCACCTCTTCTTGCTTGCCGAAGTCGATCATGCTGCCTTCGAGGCCGTAGCGCACCGCCCGCCACTTGTTCTCGGTGATCAGGTGATGGCGGTAGATGCGGAAGCTCTGGTTCTGCTGGCGCAGGCGGATCAGCTTGGCGACGATCGCCTGGCAGAGCGCGACGATGCACACCGCGTCGTCGATGCGGGTGCAGATGTCGAAGACGCGGAACTCGAGCGTCGGGAACTTGGGATGCGGGCGGATGTCCCACCAGATCTTGGTCGGTTCGTCGATGCAGCCGGTCTCGACCAGCGTGTCGACGAACTCCTGGTATTCCGCCCACGAGCGGAAGCTCGGCGGCAGGCCCGACCGCGGCAGGCTCTCGAAGACCACCGTGCGGTACGACTTCAGGCCGGTGTCGCGGCCCTGCCAGAATGGCGAGCTGGTCGAGAGCGCGAGCAGATGGGGCAGGAAGTAGCGCGCCTGGTTCATGACGTCGATCATCAGCTCTTTGTCTTCGATGCCGACGTGGACGTGCATGCCGAAGATCAGCATGCGCCGCGCGAGATGCGCCATGTTGGTCTGCAGCGCCGTGTAGCGTTCGCCGCGGGTGATTTCCTGCGCCGACCAGCTCGAGAACGGATGGGTGCTGGCCGCCGCGACGCGCAGGCCGTTCTGCTCGGCGAGCTCGGTGACCGAGCGTCGCAGGCGCACGACCTCGTCGCGCACGTCGCCGATGTCGCGGCAGATCTGGCTGCCGACCTCAACCTGCGACTGCAGGAATTCGGCCTTGATCTGGTCGTGGAGAATCAGCCGTCCCTGTTCGAGCAGCTCCTGGATATAGGATTTGAGCTGGCGGCTCTCCGGATCGATGATCTGGTACTCTTCCTCAATTCCGAGGGTGAGGTTGGGCAGCGACGACATGCGGTTCTCCGTACCCGGCCGCAGGGGCGCGGGGGCTGATGCGATCGGATCGCGCGTGACGGCGATCCACGTCGAACAAACCGAGTCTTGTCCGCGGATGCGGCGCGCGCGCCGCACGCGCCCCGGAAGGAACGACCCCGGGACGGACGACAACCAGCATCCACGATGCGAGACGAGTCGGGAGTGTAGCATGGCCTTTTTCCGCGATACCCACCCGTTTTCCGGCACCGATCCGGACGATGCCCCGTCCGATGGCCTCGGCCGCCGGCGCAGTCCACGACTGCCGATCCGGGGCGTTCTGGTCGCGGTCGACGCGCCTTCGATCGCCAACGATCCGTGGGTGGTCGACGCGATCGACGTCAACGCCGACGGCATGGGCCTCGTGCTGCCGCCCGAGCTGCCCGAGAACACCTCGGTTCTGCTGAGCTTCCAGCTCGACGATCTCGATTTCGCCCAGGTGCCCGCGACCGTGCGCCATCTGCGCGGCAGCATCGGCGGCGTGGTGTTCGGCGCGTGGCCGCAGGACACGCGCCTACAGTTCCTCGAATACCTGGTGATGCGCTACGAGAAGAAGAACCTGCTCGACGCCGCCGAGGGCGACCGCCTGAACGCCCTGCTGCGCGGCTGACGCGTCGGTCGGCGCGCGGCGCGCGGCGCCCGGCGCGCGGCGCGCGCTCATTCGTCGAGGCGCAGCAGCAGCAGATGGGTCGGCCGCGCCGACCGCTCGGCCGACGGCGGCGGGCAGTCGGGGGCGTCGTTGTCGCCCAGGACGATTACCGTGCGCGCGCCGTCGGCAAGCATCGGGCCGAACGCCAGTCCCTCATAGTTGTCGAGCGGCACCGGGCGGCCGTCGGGCAGTCGGGCCGCGCCGACATCGAGCACGGTGCGCACCGCGAGCCGCAGCGGCGCGTCGTGGTCGCGGCCGTCGCGCACCGGCCAGTCGAGTGCCCGCAGCAGGATCCGGAAGCCCGCCGCGCCGCGCGCGAAGGTGCGCTCGATCGCCAGCACGCGGGTTGCGTCGAGGGCGAGCAGCTCGGTCACGCCGTGCACGACGATCGCGTCGGCCGGTTCGACCGACGGCACGTCGAGCGCGAGCGCGGCGCGGTCGGCCAGGCGCGGCACGGGCGCGCCGCCGGCGATCGCCTCGAGCGCGTAGCGCAGCAGCACCGCGTCGCGCGGCGCCGCCTCGTCGAATGGCCGCGGTGCGTGCGGATCGCCCGGATCGGCCGTCCGACGCGGCATGCCCTGCGCCGGCGCGTCCTCGAGCGCGGCCAGCAGCCACGCGCGATCGGGCGTCAGCGTCAGCCCTTCGAGGCCGCGATTGATGCGCGTGCCGCGCTGCCCGCCGTCGTCGAGGTCGAAGTCGGGTGGCAGCGTCAGGCTGCCGCGGTAGCGGCCGCTGCGCGGATCGATGCGGTCGAGCGCGGGCGGCACGCCGGCGGCGACCGCGCCCGCGCTGGCGAGGAAGAGCTGGCTGCCGTCCCACATCGCCAAACCTTCCGGATCGACGCGGTCGTCGGGGTAGCGCGCGCCCTCGCGCGTGCGCAGCCGGCGGACGCCGATGACCGCGACCTCGCCGAAGCGCGCCGTGCCGTCGTCGGCGATCTCGATCGGCAGATCGAGTCGGTAGAGGCGCGGATCGCGCGCGTCGTCGGACGCGGCGAGGTAGTGCCGTCGCGGATCGACGCCCGGTCCCTGCTCGGGCGTGAGCGCCGACAGGCCGCCGACGCAGGTGCCGGCCGACCGCAGGCCGTGCGGCAGCGACGCGTGGTCGAGCACCGAGACGGTCGGCCACGCGCTCGCCCGCACGGGGCCGGGCGCGACGAACGCGGCGAGCGCGAGCAGGAGAATCGTCCACAGCGTGCACGCCGTGCGCCCGCGCATCTCGGCGGTCGCCATCGCGTCAGTCTTTGGGCAGGGTGTCGAAATCGCGCACGTTCTTGCCCGCCTCCTGAGAGAGCACGTGCAGCGCCGCGGCGGCGCCGTCGCCGGCCGAGATGATCGCCTGGATGCGATGCGGGCGCGACGCCCAGCCCACGGCGTAGACGCCGTCGAGGTTGGTGCAGCCGTCGTGATCGGCGTCGAGGCCGTCTTCGTCGTTGGTCGCGACGCCCAGCGCCAGGCCGAATTGGCGCGCGCGGCCGGAGGCGATGATCAGGTAGCGGCCGCGGTAGGTCGTGCCGTCGTCGAGGGTCGCGACGAAGCGCGCGTCGCTGTCCGCGTCGTCGTCGAGTTCTTCGACCGTCTTCACCTCGCCGGCGACGAGCGTGGCGCCGAAGCCGGTGACCTGGGCGCGGGCGCGCGCCAGGAATTCGGGGCCTGGCGTCGGCTCGACGCCCAGGTAGTTGCGCAGATCGGTGACGTGCAGCGGGGTTTGGTCGTTGCCGACAACGGTGACGGCATGACCGCACTTGGCCAGCAGCAGGGCGGCGCTGAGGCCGCCGGGGCCGTCGCCGAGGATCAGGGTGTTCGACATGGTGACCTCCGGGTGAGCGGAATGGATGGAACGTGCGAAGTCAGTAGCGCGGCACGGCGGGATCGACGGTCAGGCTCCATGCGTCGATGCCGCCGACCAGGTTGGTGGCGCGGGCGAAGCCGTTCTGGCGCAGCCAGGCGACCGCCTGCGCCGAGCGTCCGCCGTGATGGCAGTGGACGACGGTCAGCGCCTCGCGATCGAGCTGATCGACGGCCTCGGGCAGGGTGCGCAGCGGGATCAGCGTGGCGCCATCGATGCGGCAAATATCGTGCTCGGCGGTTTCGCGCACGTCGACGAGGGCGTGGTCGACGCCGTCGCGGCGCAGGGCCTGGAGCTGTTGAATCGAGATCTCGAGCGGCACGTCGGCAGAAAAGTCATTCATGATGCGTCCTGGGTCATTCGCGCGGTCGGCGGCGTGAATCGGGGTTGAATCGGCGCTGCAGCCCGGGTCGGCGATCGGCTTCAGCGGCCCTCGGCAGGGACAATCGACGTCGGCGCAGGGTGTTTTCGGGAGCTGCACTTCGCGCGTGCGCGCACCGAGCGCGTCGAGGATCAGCAGGCGTCCGATCAGCGGTTCGCCGACCCCGAGCACCAGCTTGATCACCTCGTTGGCCTGCATCGCGCCGACCATGCCGGGCAGCACGCCGAGCACGCCGCCCTCGGCGCACGACGGCACCAGACCGGCCGGCGGCGGCGTGGGAAAGAGGCTGCGGTAGCAGGGACCGCGGCGGGCGTCGAAGACCGATACCTGGCCTTCGAAGCGCGCCACCGCGCCCCACACGTTGGGCACGCCGGCGCGCGCGCAGGCGTCGTTGACCAGATAGCGCGTCGCGGCGTTGTCGCTGCCGTCGACCACCACATCGTAGGCAGCGATGCATGCCTGGGCATTTGCGGCCTCGAGCCGGCCGTCGTGGCGCTCGATCGCGAGATGCGGATTGACCGCGCGCAGGCGCGTGCAGGCCGCGTCGAGCTTCGATCGCCCGACGTCGTCGTCACCGTAGAGCAGCTGCCGCTGCAGGTTCGATCGCTCGACCACGTCGAACTCGACCAGGCCGAGCGTGCCGATGCCGGCGGCGGCCAGATAGAGCGCCGCCGGCGAGCCCAGGCCGCCCAGACCGATCAGCAGCACGCGCGCGGCCTTGAGCCGGCGCTGGCCGTCGAGGCCCACCTCGGGGAGGATCAAATGACGGCCGTAGCGCTGAAGCTCCTCGGTCGTCAGGTCGGACGTCGCATCCGTCAGCGTCTGCACACGACGATCCTATCCGACCGCGACGCCGCGCGCGGACGGTCGAGGATGCGCCCCCGTGCGCCGCCCATCGGCAGGGTACGCATCGTGGCCATTCGCCTCGACTCGACCTGCTGCCGCGTCCTGGACGCGAGATTGGTACGTTGATAGAGCGATGTCGACCGACGACGATTCCGCCCGCCGCGACGCCGACCCGCCGTTCGCACCGCATCCGTTCGATGAAGACGACGCGTCGTCGACGGTTGCGGTCGACGTGCCGCGCGATTTGTGGATCGCCTGGATGCAGGCGGTCGCGCGCTATGCGGGCGCCTACACCCCCGACGAAGCGCTGGCGCGCACGCTGCGCAGCCGCATGGACAGCTGGCGCCAGCGCGACACGCGCCACGGCTCGCTGGCGCTGCATTTTCTGCGCGCCGAGGCGCCGCGCATCGAGGTGGTCGACGACGACCGCGTGCGCGGCACGCTGACCGTCGACGGCACCGACGAGCGCTACATCACCTGGCTGCGCGCGCGCATCGAACTCGAGGGGCCCGATCTGGTGTCGCCCGACTTCGTCCACGCCAACGATCCGCTGGCGTGGATGGCGGCCGAGCGCAAGCGCGCGACGCTGCTGCTGCTGGTGCGCGTCGGGCCACCGCGCGGCGATCAGCCCGCGGCGATCGAGCTGCGCTGGCGCAATTCGCAGAACAACTACGCCCGCGTCGGTCGTCTCGGCCGCTGGGGCGCCGACGCCGCGCTGCAGATCGCCGGCGAGCCGGCGCGCCGGCGCTACTGGTCGACCGCGTCGGCGCCGGAGCCGCCGGTCGCCCCGGAGCCGCCGGCCGTCGACCGCGCCGAGCCGCCGTCGGACGCGGGCGAGTCGTCCGGACCGTGGGTGTTCTGAGACGCCTGCAGCAGCGCTTCGCACAGCGCCAGATCCTCGGCGGTG
>JBCCOR010000102.1:0-10905 GCA_039025295.1 Acidobacteriota bacterium | reverse complement strand
GGCGGGCGGCCGCGGTCGGCGACAGGCGCAGGGTCGTCAGCTCGACGCCGTCGACGAAGCCCATCGCCAGATACGGCGTGCCGTCGAAGGTGCCGACGTCGTAGACCGGGCACAGGCAGGGATGGTGCACCGCCGCCAGCGCGCGCGCCTCGCGCTCGAGGCGCTTGACCTGACGCGCGTCGCCGTGGCGCAGCAGCTTGAGCGCCACCTCGCGGCCGAGCACCCGATCGTGGCTGCGGTAGACGTCGGCCGTGCCGCCGCGCGCGACCGGCGTGAGCGTGCCGTAGCGTCGCCGCTGGGCCGCATTCCGCTTCTCAGCCGAGATCGCCGCGTCGCGGTCGTCCGCGGACGCGGGCCGCCGCGCGGTCGTCGCGCGATCGGGATTCGGATAGGATGACGCGGCATTCACCTCTGTACCCTACACCGACCGCGCGTCCGCTCCCGCGTCATCCATCCGGCCGCTGTGCCGCGGTCTTTTCCGGTCCAGCCGCGTCGCGCGTCGGATCACCTCAGCTTCGATCCGCCATGCATCTCGCTCCACTCGACTGGTTCATCATCTTCGGCTATCTCGGGCTTGCGCTCGGCGTGGGCGTGTTCTTCTCCCGCCGCGCCGGACGCAGCATCGACGACTATTTCGTCGCCGGACGCTCGCTGCCGTGGTGGATCGGCGGGCTGACCATGGTGGCGTCGGCGTTCGCCATCGACACGCCGCTCGGCATCACCGGCATGGTCGCCAGCGAGGGCATCCAGGGCGTGTGGTACGCCTGGTCGTTCGTGCTCGGCGGCGCGGGCACGCTCGGGGCGTTCATCTTCGCCTCGCTGCTGCGCCGCTCGGAGGTGATCACCACCGCCGAGCTGGTCGAGCTGCGCTACAGCGGCCGCTCGGCCGCGATGCTGCGGCTGTTCAAAGGCGTGTACTTCGGCGTGCTGCTCAACGCGGTCACCCTGGGCGCGATCATCAAGGCCGTGTGGACCGTCACCGACGTCGTGCTCGGCTGGAATCCGCACCTCACGCTCGGCGTGATTCTGGTGGTGACGCTCGGCTACACCGCGCTGTCGGGCATGTGGGGCATTGCCGCCACCGACTTCCTGCAGTTCTTCCTCGGCCTGGCCGGCCTGATCGTGCTGCTCACCTACGCGCTGAACGACGTCGGCGGCATCGGCTCGCTGGTCGAAGGCTTCCGCGAACGCTACGGCGACGCCGAGGCCGAGCGCCGCCTGCGCTTCGTGCCGCGGCCCGGCGATCCCTTCTTCGACATCTTCCTGGTGTTCGTGGTGATGAAGTGGTGGGGCAATCCACCGTCGGCCATTCATCAGCGGATCGTGTCGTCGAAGGATGAAAAACACGCGTCGCTGGCCACGCTGACCTTCGCGATCATGCAGTTCGCGGTCAACTACTGGCCGATGATCCTGATCGCCATGGTCTCGCTGGTCTCCTTCCCCGAGCTGGCGACCGGCGACGCCGAGCGCGGCTACCCGATGCTGATCGTGTCGCTGATCCCGACCGGTTTGCTCGGCCTGTTGCTGGCGTCGATGATGGCTGCGTTCATGTCGACCGTCGACACGCACATCAACTACGGCGCGTCGTACATGGTCAACGACATTTACCGCCGGTTTCTCAAGCCGGATGCGTCCGACAAGCACTACGTCAAGGCGTCGCGCGCATCGACCGTGCTCATGCTGCTGATCGCGGTCGCCGTGGCCTACCGCCTCGAGTCGGTCAGCCAGGCGTGGTACTACCTGGCAACCATGACCGCCGGCTACGGCTTCCTGATCGTCATCCGCTGGTTCTGGTGGCGGATCAACGCGTGGTCGGAGATCGCAGCGCTGCTGGCGTCGGGCGTGGTGTCGACACTGGTCGCGCCGCGCTTCGCGCGCGATATGGGCTACGGTCATCTGATCGAACCGCTGGGCTTCGCTACGCGCTTCCTGATCGTGGTCGTCGTGTGCACCCTTGCCTGGGTGATCACGACCTACCTGACGAAGCCCTGCGACGAGGCCCATCTCGTGCGCTTCTGCCGCAAGGTCAAGCCGTTCCCAAGCTTCTGGGGACCGATCTACCGCCGCCATCCTGACCTCGACTGGAATCCCCACGGCCGCCGCTGCCTGGTGCAGTGGATCGTCGGCAGCGCGTCGATCTACGGCATTTGCTTCGGCATCGGCCATGCCATTTTCGGCCGTCTCGCGTTAGGCTTGGGGCTCTTGACCACCGCCGCGCTCGCGCTGATTGTGCTGCTGTGGACCTGGACGCCCGCGGACGGCGTCGCGACGACGGCGAGCGCATCCGCGTCATCCGATCGCGCGGTCTAACGCCCGCTGAGGACCATGGCTGTCTGGCCCTTCCGTCTCAACGTTCCCGCCCAGTACCGGCGCGTACTGCAGCAGCTCGATCGCCTGCTCGATCTGGCGCGCACGCCCGCCGCGTTCGGCGCGCGCGCGCCGTCGGTGTCGGCGTGGAGCGTCGCCCAGCACGTCGAGCACATGGTGCGCGTCGATCGCTCGGTGATCGCGGTGTTCGAGCGCGGGCTCAAGGTGACCAGCGACGAAAGCCTGGCGGGGCTCGGACGCGCCCGCCCGCATCTGTCGGCACGCATCACGCTGGCGATGGGCCGCATGCCGCGCGGCCGCGCGCGATCACCGCGCGCGATGATGCCGGTCGGCCGCGAGCCTGAGGCGCTGCACGCCGAGCTCGAAGGGTTGATTCAGCAGATGGAAGGCTTCGGCGGCTCGCTCGACAACCTCGCGCGGGCGCGCTGGAGCGTCGAGCATCCGGTGTTCGGCCCGCTCGATCCGGCGCTGTGGCTGCGCTTCATGGTCGTCCACGATCGCCATCATCTGCGCATCATCGACGAAATTCTGCGCGCCGAGTCGAGCTCGATCGGCTGATCGCGCGTTCGCGCACAGGGTCTCAGCGCACGGGCGGCGTGACGCCCGACCAGCCGCTGACGTCGGCGCTCTCGAAGCCGTCGATGAAGATCGTGTCGGCGTCGCCGCCCACCTGCAGGAAAATGGCGCTCGTCACGCCGCGCTGGCCGAGGGCGTCCTCGGCGACGACGAACACCGGATAGCGTCCCGGCGCGAGGCCGCTGGTCGATACGGTGGCTTCGAGCGCTTCGCTGGCGTCGCCGAACGCGCCGTCGACCGCCTGCATCGGCGTCAGGACGGCTGCTGGATCCCACGGCGGTACGCCGACGCTGAACCAGGCGCCGCCGACGCCCTCGACCGGCTCGGTGCCGAAGCCGCCGCTGAAGAAGCGGTTGTCGTCGGCGGTGGCGGTCAGCGCCACGGCGATGCCGGGGGCGCTCACCGTCGCCGGCGTGAGCTGCAGATCGAGGCTCTCCGGGCCGGCTGGTGTCTGGTAGGGCCGGCGCGACGCCTTGGCCGCGTAGCGCAGCGCGTCGGCGACCACCGGCGCGATGCCGGCCTCGTAGTCGGCGCAGTCCTGGAAGAAAGTCGTGCCCAGCTCGAAGGTATAGCCCGCCACGCCGTAGCGGCCGTAGGCCTCGTCGACCGTCGTGCCGGCGGCGGTGCCGAGGCAGTCCTGACACACGTCGTAGCCGGTGTAGAAGCCGAACTTGCGCCCGAGGCGCGCGAGCTGGGCGGCGTTGGGCGCGTCGTCGGTGGTCGCCTCCCACGGGAAGAGAATCAGCTCGCTGAAGCTGTGGATCGAGATGAAGATGCCGCGCGCGTCGGACGGCGCGGGATCGGCGAGGCCCGAGCCGCGCTGATCGGGCAGCACCTGGGCGAGATAGGCCTCGATCGCCTGGGTCTCGGGCTCTGAGGCGGCGATGTCGCCGCGGAAGTTCTCCGCGCAGGTCGAGCCGCTCGAGCCTGAGCCGCCCCAGAAGAAGCTGCTGTTGCGGTTGAGATCGACGCCCGGGTTGAAGCCGCCGCAGAAGTTGGTGTTGGTGTTCTTGCGCCACGAGGCGCCGCCTTCGGCCTCGCGGCGGCCGTCGGGATTGAGCTGCGGCACGATGTGGATGCGTCCGTGGTCGAGCAGCCAGGTGGCGTCGGCGTCGACGCCGTAGCCGTTGACCAGCGCCTCGGCGAAGCGGGTGGCGCTCTCCGCCGTGGTCAGCTCGCGGGCGTGCATGGCCGCGATGATCACCAGCAGCGGGCCGTCGTCGTCGACCGGCAGGTCGGTGCGGCCGAGCACCAGCGCGCGAATGTCGTCGCCGATGGTGCCGAACTGCTGCTTCTCCCAGCTGTCGCCGATGTCGATCCACTGCGCCAGATTGGGATGCGCCGCGGCGAGCGCGTCGAGATCGGCGTAGGTCTCGTCGACGGTGCGGTAGCAGGGGAAGCTGGGAATGCCGCCCGTGCCTTCGTCGAAGCGCGCCGCCGTCCGATCGCGGATCCGCGTCAGGCCGGCGGTGTGATGATCGTCGATCGCGACGCGCAGCGTCGCCGCATCCTCGGAACGCGCGCGGGTCCACGTCGTCAGCCGGACGTCGAGGCGGTCGGCGTCGGCGCGGTCGCGCAGGGCGACGATCACGCTGCGGTCGCGTCGATCGGCGTGCCAGAAATCGAAGTCGTCATAGGCCAGCTTGCGGCCGAACACGATCGGATCGGCGTCGGCCGGCAGCTCGATCCGCAGCACGGTCGGTCCGTCGATCGTCGCCAGCGTGGCCGATCCGTCGAACGCGCCGTCGTCGGCGCGCGCGGCTGACGCGACGGCGATCGTCGGGCCGATGAGCAGCAGGAGCAGCGTGATCGTCGCGGCGCGCATGGCGTCAGCGTCCGGCGGCGTCGGCGCCGCGGATGCGATCGCCGACGAACGCCAGGGCTTCTTCGCCGCCGACGCCGTTCAGCTGCCAGTAGGGCAGCTTGGCGCTGGTGCGCAGGCGGAAGGTGTGGCCGAAGGCGCTGTCCCAGGCCAGCAGGCGGTGCGGGAAGTCGCGCTCGAAATAGAGCGTGTCGCGTCCGCCGGCGTGGTCGAGGGCGACCTGCCAGCTGGCGTAGGTGCCGGCGGGCACCTCGAATTCGATCGGGCCGTGCACGTCCAGCGTGGCGGTTTCGATCGACGGCGGCTGCACGCGGCTCGTGAGCTGGCGCGGCAGGAGCGGCAGCTCGACGCGCAGGCCGTCGCGGAACGGCAGCGCGCGCAGATGCACGGGCAGCGCCTCGTAGACCGTCATGCCGGCCGGAAAGGCGTCCTCGGCGAGCTCGTACGCGCCGTGGCCCTGGCCGTCCCAGTAGGTGTTGTAGCGGTAGTGCGGCGCGCGGCCGTCGTTGACCAGCTCCTTGAAGCTGTTGCCGCACCACTCGTTGCTGGTCAGCGTCATCTTCGCCAGGCGCGCGTCGTTCTGGCGGAAGAAGAAGCTCAGCATCTGCTGATACGGATAGATGCCGGTTTGGACGCGGGTGACGTAGTTGAGCTTGATCATCTCGACCAAGCCGGGCGCGCGCCAGTCGTCGGCCTTGACCAGGCTGTCGGGCTGGTGGCGCTCGCTGACCACGACGTGGGCGACCTCGTCGGCCTGGCGCGGCGCGCCGTACATCGTCAGCGTCGCCTCGTAGAGATTGATCTCGGCCGAGCCGTCGTACCAGTAGCTGTTGCGCAGGAACGAAGCGTCGAGATACGCCGGCCCCGCGGCGTCGGCCGCGTACGTCGTGGCGGCCATGCCGCCGGGCAGGCCGACGGACGGCAGCAGGCCGGGTCCGAGCAGCAGCAGCGCGGCGAGCGCCGCGCCGGCGAGGGTCAGGTAGGTCCAGGGATGTTTCATGATGGCGGCTCCTCGGTCAGGGTGAGCGGACGTCGGGAAGCGGTGGGTCGTCAGTGGAGGATTCGTCGGCGAACGCCGGCTCGATGTCGATCGTTTTCTTGGATGCCTTTGCGTCGTCGCCGTTACCGGTTGCGCCCGCGTCGTCGGCCGGCTGCCAGGCGCCGGCGAGGGCCTGGTAGATGTCGATCAGGGCGTCGACGCTGTCGGCCTGCGCGCTCGCCTCGCGATCCTGCGCGGCGAACACGGTCTGTTCGGCCTCGAGGAGTTCGAGGAAGCTGGCCACGCCGTGGCGGTAGCGCAGGCGCGCGGTTTCGACCGCGTGCTCGCTCGCGCGCGCGGCGCTCTCGAGATGCTGCTCGCGGACGCGCGCATAGGCGTAGCGCGCGAGCGCGGTTTCGGTTTCCTCGAGCGTCGCCAGCACGGTTTGCTCGAAGCGCGCGAGCGCCGCGTCGGCCTCGGCTTCGCGCGCTTCGATCTGCCGACGGACGCGGGCGAGATCGAGGATCGACCAGCGCAGGAACGGGCCGAACGACAGCGTCTGACTGTCGTCGTCGCCGAGCTCGTCGGCCTCCAGCGCGAGCACGCCGACGCGGCCGACCAGGCCGATCTGCGGGAAGAGATCGGCGGTGGCGACGCCGATGCGCGCGGTGGCGGCCGCCAGATCGCGCTCCGCGGCTTCGACGTCAGGCCGCCGACGCAGCAGCGCGGCCGGCTCGGCGATCGCCAGCGGCTCGGGCGGCGTCGGCAGCGCGCCGGGCGGCTCGAGCGCAGCGCGGAAGGCATCCGGCGCGCGCCCGCCGAGCAGGCCCAGGCGATGGATCGCGCGCGCGATGTCGGCGTCGAGCGCGGGCAGCGCGGCGCGCGTGTCGGCGAGCAGGGCGTCGGCGCGCGCGCGGTCGAAGTCGGTCGCGCTGCCGGTGTCGAACAGCAGCGCGACGAGATCGCGGGTTTTTTCTTGGTTGCGCACGCTGCGCGCGGCGATCGCGCGGCGCAGCTGATCGCGGCGCAGGGCCGCGTAGGTGCGGGCGACCTCGGCGCTCAGCGTCACGGCGAGCGCGCGGTAGGCGGCGTCCTGGCTCTCGACGCTCGCGCGCTGCGCCTGAATCGCGCGGCGGATGCCGCCGAAGAGATCGAGCTGCCAGCGCGCGTCGAGCGCCGCGCTGTAGAAAGTGTTGGTGCGGTCGCCGTCGGGTCCGCCGCCGGGCGGCGGGTTGCCCGGACCGCCGTTGCCCGGACCGCCGTTGCCCGGACCGGCGCCGGGGCCGGGCGGCGGCGGCAGGACGGCCTCGCTGTTGCGCGTGCGGGTCACGCTCGCGTCGACGCTGTCGGTGGGCAGCAGGCGCAGGCGTTCGAAGCCGAGCAGCGCGCGCGCCGCGCGCAGATTGGCCTCGGCGATGCGCAGATCGTGATTGGCCTCGAGGGTCGCCGCGATCAGGCGATCGAGCAGCGGGTCGTCGAGCTGGCGCCACCAGTCGGCCTCGGGCGCGGCGGCGTGCGCAAAACGCGTCGGATCGACGGCGTAGGTGAAGCGCTCGGCGCGCTCGACCGCGGGCGGCGGCGCCGGCGGCGCGTAGTCGGGCCCGACCGTGCAGCCGGCGAGCAGCAGGATGATCGCGCCGCCGGTCAGCGCGCGCGCCGCGCGTCGCCGCGCCGTCATCGCACCACCTCGGGCTCGGGATCGGCGGTCCACGCGTCGGCGGGTCGGGGTCGGGTGTCGTAGAGATCCTCGGTCGGCGGCGGCGGCGGCGGTCCGACGTCGCCCGCCGGCGGTTCGCGGTCGCCGGACGCGTCGTCGTCGGGCTGCGTCGCGTGGTCGCGCCCGCCGACGAAGCGGCGGATCACGACGTAGAACACCGGCGTCAGCAGCAGGCCGGCGAAGGTCACGCCGAGCATGCCGCTGAATACGACCGTGCCGAGCACGCGCCGCATCTCGGCGCCCGCGCCCTGCGCGATCACCAGCGGCACGACGCCGAGGATGAAGGCGAAGGCGGTCATCAGGATCGGGCGCAGGCGCAGGCGGGCGGCCTCGATCGCGGCTTCGAAGCGGTCGAGGCCGCGATCTTCCTGCTGTTTGGCGAATTCCACGATCAGAATCGCGTTCTTCGACGCCAGGCCGATCAGCACGACCAGGCCGATCTGGGTGAGCACGTTGTTGTCCATGCCGCGCAGCATCACGCCGAGCAGGCCAAAGAGCATGCTGAGCGGCACGATCAGGATGATCGCCAGCGGCAGCGACCAGCTCTCGTACTGCGCCGCCAGCAGCAGAAAGACGAAGAGCACGCTCAGCCCGAAGAGGTTCAGCCCGGCGCCCGAGGACTGCGCCTCCTGATAGGCGACCTCGGTCCACTCGTAGCCGATGCCGGGCGGCAGATGGGTCGCGGCGAGCGACTCCATGAGATCCATCGCCTGGCGCGTGCTGACGCCGGGCGCGGCGCCGCCCTGGATCTCGACCGCCGGGAAGAGGTTGTGGCGCACCACGCGGTCGGTGCCGGTGGTGCGGCTGATGCGGGCGAACGAGCCGAGCGGCACCATGGCGCCGCCGCGGCTCGGCACGCGCAGATCGAGGACGTCCTCGGGCGCGTTGCGGAACGGGCCGTCGGCCTGGGCGGTGACGCGGTAGGTGCGGCCGAGCAGGGTGAAGTCGTTGACGTAGGCCGAGCCGAGCTGGATGCGCAGCGCCTCGAAGATGCGACTCGGCGCGACGTCGAGCATCTGCGCGCGCGTGCGGTCGATGTCGAGGGCGAAGCGCGGCGTCTGGGTGGAGAAGGTGGTGAACACCTGCATCAGCCCGGGCGTTTGGTTGGCCGCGCCGATCAATCCCCAGCTGCTCGCGCCGAGCAGCTCGAGACCGAGGTTGCTGCGATCCTGCACCGCCATCTTGAAGCCGCCGCCGACGCCCAGGCCGGTGACCGGTGGCGGTTCGATGACGAAGAAAATGCCTTCGCGGATCGGCATCAGCGCCTGCTGGATGCGCTCGGCGAGCACGGTGGCGGTCAGGCCCGGCGGGCGCTCGTCGAAGGGCGGCAGGGCGACGAAGAGACCGGTCGCATTCGACGCGGTGGCGAAGGTGGCGCCTGAGAAGCCGACGATGCTGACGACGTTGCGCACGCCCGGAATCGTGCGCAGGGTGTCGTCGATCTGGCGCGAGATCGCGTCGGTGCGGGCGAGCGATGCGCCCGCCGGCAGCTGGCCGGCGACGATCAGATAGCCCTGATCCTGCTGCGGAATCAGGCCGCGCGGCACGCGCTGCAGCATCCATGCGGTGGCGGCGAGCAGCAGGATGAAGACCAGGAACGGCAGCGCCGCGCGTCGCACCAGGAAGCCGACGACGCGGGCGTAGCGCGCGCTGAGCGCGTCGAAGACGCGGTCGAAGCCGTCGCCCAGGCGGGTCAGTAAACCGCGCCGGGGCGCGGCCTCGTCGTCGTCACCTTCGCCGTCGTCGTGCGACCGATGACGCAGCAGCCAGGCGCAGAGCGCGGGGCTGAGGGTGAGCGAGTTGAACGCCGAGATCAGGGTCGCGACGGCGATGGTCAGCGCGAACTGGCGGAAGAATTCGCCGGTGATACCGCCGAGGAAAGCGGTCGGCACGAAGACCGCGCCGAGCACCAGCGCCATCGCGATCAGCGCCGTGCCGACCTCGGTCATCGTGCGCGCCGTCGCCTCGCGCGGGGGCAGGCCGAGGGCGAGATTGCGCTCGACGTTCTCGACCACGACGATCGCGTCGTCGACCACGATGCCGATCGCCAGCACCAGGCCGAAGAGCGAGAGCGTGTTGAGCGACACGCCGGTCGCGGCCATGACCGCGAAGGTGCCGATCAGCGAGACGGGAATCGCGGCGATCGGCACCAGCGCCGCGCGCCACGAGCGCAGGAAGACCAGGATCACCAGCACGACCAGCAGCGTCGCTTCGAAGATCGTGCGGTAGACCGCGGCGATCGACTCCTCGACGAACTGCGTCGGATCGTAGGCGATGCGGAAGTCGAGGCCGGGCGGAAAATCCTCGGCGAGCGCGGCCATCGTGCCGCGGATTTCGCTGGCGGTTTCGAGCGCGTTGCTGCCCGGACGCTGGAAGATGCCGATGCCGAGCGCCGGCGTGCCGTCGATGTAGCTGTTGAGCGAGTATTCGAGCGCGCCGAGTTCGACCCGGGCGACGTCGCGCACGCGCGTCAGGCGACCGTCGTCGCCGGTCTTGATCACGACGTTCTCGAACGACTCGGCGTCGGAGAAGCGGCCGCGGGCGGTGATCGAGAGCTGGCGGGCGGTCGGCGACGCGAGCGGCGGGGCGCCGATCGCGCCGGCGGTGATCTGGACGTTCTGCGCCTGCAGCGCGCCGACCACGTCGTCGGCGTTGAGATCGAGCGCGGCCAGCCGGTCGGGATCGAGCCAGATGCGCATGCTGTATTCGCGCGCGCCGAAGATCACCAGCTCGCCGACGCCCTCGATGCGGCGCACCACGTCGACCACGCGCAGCAGCGCGTAGTTGCTGACGTAGACCTCGTCGAGCTGCTGATCGGGCGAGAGCAGATGCACGACCATCATCAGGTTCGACGAGCGCTTCTCGACCCGCAGGCCGGTGCGCCGCACCTCCTCGGGCAGGCGCGGCTCGGCGAGCGCGGCGCGGTTCTGCACCAGGATCTGCGCGTCGTCGAGATCGGTGCCGATCTCGAAGGTGATCTGCAGCGCGAGCAGCCCGTCGGCGGTCGACGACGAGGTCATGTAGAGCATGTTCTCGATGCCGTTGATCGCCTGCTCCAGCGGCGCGGCGACGCTCTCGGCGATGACCTCGGGCGTGGCGCCGGGATAGCTCGCCTGCAGCACGATGCTCGGCGGCGCGATCTCGGGATACTGGCTCACCGGCAGGCGCGCGTAGGCGAGCCCGCCGAGCAGCACGATCAGCAGCGAGAGCACGACCGCGAAGCGCGGTCGGTCGATGAAGAAACGTCCGAAGCGCACGGTCGCGCCCGCTCAGGTGGCGGCGGCGCCCGCGGGCGCGGCGTCGTCGGTCGGCGGCGGTCCACCCGCGGGCATCGCAGCGGGCGGGCCGTCCTGCGGCAGAATCGGCACGCCCGGCTGCAGCATCTGCAGGCCGTCGGTGACCACGCGATCGCCCGGGTCGAGGCCGCTGCGCACGACGCGCCGGTCGTCGATCGCGGTGCCGAGCTCGATCGCGCGCCGCGCG
>JBCCOR010000101.1:0-10937 GCA_039025295.1 Acidobacteriota bacterium | reverse complement strand
TCGGTGGCCGCGCTCGTGCCGCGCGCCGAGCTCGAGGGCGAGATGGGCGACTCGCACGTCGGCCTGCACGCGCGGCTGATGTCGCAGGCGCTGCGCAAGCTGACCGCGATCGTCGCCAAGACCCGCACCTGCCTGGTGTTCATCAACCAGATCCGCGAGAAGATCGGCGTCATGTTCGGCAGTCCGGAGACCACCACCGGCGGCCGCGCGCTCAAATTCTACAGCTCGATGCGCATCGACATCCGCCGCATCGCCTCGCTCAAGGACGGCGATCGCGTGGTCGGCAGCCGGGCCAAGATCAAGGTGGTCAAGAACAAGCTGGCGGCGCCGTTCCGCCAGGCCGAATTCGACATCGACTACGGCGAGGGCATCTCGCGCGTCGGCGAGCTGGTCGATCTCGGCATCGAGCACAAGCACGTCTCCAAGAGTGGCTCGTGGTACGCCGCCGGCGACGTCCGCCTCGGCCAGGGGCGCGAGAACGCCAAGCAGTTCCTGCGCGACAACGCTGAGCTGGCCAACGAGATCGAGGACAAGCTGCGCGACGCGATGGGCCTGCCACCGCGGCCCGCCGCGGTCGACGCCGACGCCGCGGAGGCCGCGGCGAACTGACGGGGTCGTCGTCCGCGGCCATCCGATCGCCGCGGACGCGCTTCGCATCGTCCCCCATCTCCATGACCGCCTCGCCCGCCGCGCGCGCTGCGCGCCGTTCACTGCGCATCGCCGTCGTCGGCGCGTGGCTGCTCCTCCTGGCCGCCGCGTCGCTCGTGCTGACGGCGACGCCGGCGCGCGCGGCCGCGACGATCGAGCTCGCCAACCCCAACCGCATGGCGGCGACGCCCCTGGCGGTCGACATCACCGTCGACGGCATGCGCGACGGCCGCCGCCTGCAGGTGCAGATCGAGCTCGACGGCAAAGACGTCGACACCCTCGCGGTCGGCAACGGCACGCAGCGCCTGCGCTTTCCCGACGTCTACGTCGATGGCGGGCCGCATACGCTCAGCGTCCGCTCGGGCACGACCCAGGCCGAGGTCACCTTCTCGCCGCTGCCCGGCTGGCTGGCGCTGGTGCCGCCGCTGCTGGCGATCGCGCTCGCGCTGATCGTGCGCGACGTGCTGGTCGCGCTCTTCGTCGGCATCTTCGGCGGCGCCCTGATCGTCCAGGGCTGGCAGCCGTTCGCCGCCCTCGGCAGCACGCTCGACGCCTACGTCGCGCCGGCGATCGCCGACGGCGACCACGCGGCGATCCTGCTCTTCACCACGCTGCTCGGCGGCATGGTCGGCCTGATCACCAAGAGCGGCGGCACCCAGGGCATCGTCGAATGGCTGGCGCCCTACGCCACCTCCAGCCGGCGCGGCCAGCTCGCGACCTGGCTGATGGGCACGCTGATCTTCTTCGACGACTACGCCAACACGCTGATCGTCGGCCCGACGATGCGCCCGATCACCGACCGCCTGCGCATCAGCCGCGAAAAGCTCGCCTACGTCGTCGACTCGACCGCCGCGCCGATGGTCTGCCTGATCCCGATCTCGACCTGGGTCGGCTACGAGATCGGCCTGGTCGCCGACGCCATTGAGCGCCTCGGCCTGCCGTTCGACGCCTACACGCTCTTCATCCAGTCGATCCCCTACCGCTTCTACCCGATCTTCGCCCTGGTGACGGTATTCGCCGTCGCCTGGAGCGGCGTCGACTTCGGGCCGATGCGCCGCGCGGAGCTGCGCGCCCGCACGACCGGTGCGCTGCTCGGCGAAGGCGCCGTGCCGATCGCCGACTACGGCAACCCCGATACCCAGCCCGCCGACGGCATCCCGAAGCGCGCCTGGAACGCCTTCCTGCCGATCGCGATGGTGGTCGTCACCGTGCTCGCCGGCCTGTGGATCACCGGCCGCGGGTCGGTCGGGCCGATGGCCGAGGGCACCGGCACGATCGCCCACGCGCGCGCCGTGCTGTCGTCGGCCAACAGCTTCCACGCCCTGATGTGGGCGAGCCTCGCGGGCGTCCTGACCGCCTTCGTGGTGCCGCTCGCGCAGCGTCTCTTCACCCTGCGCCAGGGCGTCGAGGCGATGGTCGCCGGCTTCAAGAGCATGCTGATGGCGCTGGTGGTGCTGACCCTGGCGTGGTCGCTGAGCGCGGTCTGCGCCGATCTCTCGACCGCCGACTACCTCGTCGGCCAGGCACGCGACGTGCTCTCGCCGCTGTGGCTGCCGGCGCTGACCTTCGTGCTCGCCGCCGCGATCGCCTTCGCCACCGGCACTTCGTGGGGCACAATGGCCATTCTCCAGCCGCTGGTGATTCCGATCTGCCACGAGCTGGTGACCGCCATGGGCTTCCCGCCGAGCCACGGCTTCTACCAGGCGCTGCTGGCGTCGACCGTCGCGTCGGTGCTGGCGGGCGCGGTCTGGGGCGATCACTGCTCGCCGATTTCCGACACCACCATCCTGTCGAGCATGGCCACCGGCTGCGACCACATCGCCCACGTCCGCACGCAGCTGCCCTACGCGCTGTCGGTGGGCGTGCTGGCGATCGTCATCGGCAGCATTCCGACCGCGCGCGGCGTGCGTCCGGCGGTCGCGCTGGTGCTCGGCGTGCTGATCATCGCGACCGTTTTTCTCGCCGCGCGCGCGCGGCGGGCCAAGCAGGCTGCGGCGGCGGTCGATGGGGACGCGAACGCGGACGCAGCATGAGCACGCGCGCCACGCGCCGGCGCGACGCGCTATGCTGGTAAGGCTGATCCCACCCGCCGGTTTCTTCCCCGCCTGTAACGCTTCGGAGACGTGTTCCGCATGGTGACGTTCCGCCTGCTCATCACCCGCTGGTCCATTCGCGCCGTCCGCTGCGCGCCGATGACGCGCGCGCTGCTGCTGGCCATCGCGCTCACCGGCCCGTTTGCCGGTCCACTCGCCGCCCAAGACGATACGCCGGTGCGCCTGCTCGGCTTCGGCGACAGCATCACCCAAGGCTTCGGCGACGCCGGCGGCAGCATCGACTGCGACAGTCCGGCCGACGCCGGCGGCTACGGCCCGCGGCTCGCGAATCGCCTCGCCGGTCTCGGCCTCGACGTCGAGGTGCGCACCCGCGGCGTGTGCGGCGAGATCACCGCCGGCGGCCTGTCGCGCCTCGACGACGTGCTCGACGCCGAGCGGCCCGAGGTGCTGCTGGTGATGGAGGGCGTCAACGACCTCTCGAACAGCCTGTTCATCAGCGTCGAGACGGTGCGCTTCAACCTCAACGAAATGGCGACGCGCGCGCAGGAACGCGAGATCGTGCCGATCATGTCGGGCATCCTGCCGCGCAACCCGGTGGAATGCGGGAGCAACAACCGGCTTGCCTTCCTCAGCGGCGAGCTCGGGATCGACGCCGGCCTCCGCGGCCTGTGGTTCGCCAACCCCTTTCCGGTCTTCGACACCCTGCCCGACCGCTTCGAACGGTTCTACTTCGATCCCTGGCACCCCAATTCGCTCGGCTACGACGTTCTCGCCGACGTCTTCGACACGCCCGCGGCCGGCGCGGTGCAGCAGGTGCTCGACGACCGCGTACGGCCCGAGCCGTGCGTCAAGTCCGACCGCGTGCTCTGCCTCAACCAGGGCCGCTTCAAGGTCGAGGTCGACTGGCGCGACTTCGAAGACAACGAAGACGCCGGTCGGACCATCGAGCTGACCGACGACACCGGACAGTTCTGGTTCTTCAACCCGAGCAACGTCGAGCTGGTGATCAAGGTGCTCGACGGGCGCGAGAACAACGACCATTTCTGGGTCTTCTACGGCGCGCTGTCGACGGTCGAGTACACGATCGTCGTGACCGACTCGGTCACCGGCGTGCGCAAGCTCTACCGCAACGCGCTCAACGAGCTGGCGAGCGTCGGCGACACCATGGCGTTCTTCTCGCCGCCGCCGCCCGACGATCCGCCGCCGCCCGACGATTCGCCGCCGCCCGACGATCCGCCGCCCGACGATTCGCCACCGCCGGATGATCCGCCGCCCGACGATCCGCCGCCGCCCGACGATCCGCCGCCCGACGACGGCGGCGACGGCCTGATCGCTCTGCCGGACGACGCGTTCGACGGCCTGCGCCGCCTGAACCCGACGCGCAGCTTCATGACCGCGCCCGAGCCCTGCGTCGAGACCGCCAACGCGCTGTGCCTGAACCAGGGTCGCTTCAAGGTCGAGACCGAGTGGACCGCGCTCGGCATGACCGACCGCGGCGTGGGCGTGCGCCAGAGCGCCGACACCGGCTATTTCTGGTTCTTCGATTCGCGCAACGTCGAGCTGGTGATCAAGGTGCTCGACGGCCGCGAGAACAACGGCAACTTCTGGGTGTTCTACGGCGCGCTGTCGAACGTCCGCTACGCGATCACCGTGACCGACTCCGAAACCGGCGCGGTGACGATCTACGAGAATCCCACGGGCACCTTCGGCAGCCGCGCCGACACCTTCGCCTTCACCGGTGAGATGCCGCCAGACGACCCGCCGCCAGACGACCCGCCGCCGGACGACCCGCCGCCCGACGACCCGCCGCCCGACGACGGCGAGGGATGACGGCAGATCCCCGAGGATCTTCGATGACGCTGCGACCCAAGCGCTTTCGCTCTCTCTTCATACTCGGCGTTGCGACGCTGCTGGCTGTGCCGCTGATCGCACAGTCGGCCGCGAACGACGCGCTCGATCTCGAACAGGCCGTCGGCCCGCTGTCGCGGGTCCACGCGCTGACCAACGCGCGCGTGGTGGTCGACCCGACGACTGTGCTCGAGCGCGCGACCGTGGTCGTGCGCGACGGCATGATCACGCAGGTCGGCGCCGACGTCGCCGCACCCGCCGACGCCTGGACGCGCGATCTCGCCGGCGCGACTCTCTACCCCGGCCTGATCGAGCTCTTCCATCCGCTGCCCTGGCCGGGTGACGCGTCTGAGCAGGCCACGGTCGACGGTGCTGCTGCTGCGAGCACGCCAGCGGCGCCGGCCGGTGCGCATCCCAACCCGATGGTGCGCGCGCACCGCGACATGGCCGCGCACGCGCCCGACGCAGCCACCCTGCGCCGTCTGCGCGGCGCGGGCTTCACCACAGCACTGATGGTGCCGCGTCCCGGCCTGCTGCGCGGCCATGCTGCCCTGATCAACCTCGGCGAAGGCGGCATGGCCCACAACCTGCTGCGGCGCGCGGTGGCGCAGGGCGTGCATCTGGCGCGGCGGCCGAGCGGCTATCCCGAATCGCTGATGGGCACGATCGCGCTGCTGCGACAGACCGTCGCCGACGCCCGCTGGTATGCCGACGCGCAGGCCCGCTACGCCCGTCGGCCGGCGCAGATGCGGCCGGTCTACGATCGCGATCTGGCGGCGCTCGGGCCGGCGGTCGCCCGCGAGCAGCCGGTGCTCTTCGAGACCCGCGACGTCCAGGACGGCCTGCGCGCGCTGGCGCTGATCGACGAGCTGAAGCTCGACGCCTGGCTGGTCGGCAGCGGCGCGGAGTACCAGCGCCTCGACGCGTTCGCGTCGGCCGGGCACCCGATCGTGGTGCCGGTCGACTTCCCCGACGCGCCCGACGTCGGCGACGAGGGCGATGCGCTCGACGTCTCGCTCGCCGCGCTGCGCCACTGGCAGATGGCGCCGAGCAACCCCGCGCGCCTGCGCGCGGCCGGCGCGACGATCGCCCTGAGCAGCCACGGCCTCGACGACCCCGGCCAGCTGCACGCCCGCGTTGCCGACGCGATCGAGCGCGGCAATCTCGACCGCACGGCCGCGCTCGCCGCGCTGACCACGGTACCGGCGCAGCTGCTCGGCCTCGAGGACCAGCTCGGCGCGATCCGCGTCGGCGCGATCGCCAATCTGATCGAAATGGCACCGTCAGGTGGCGATCTGCTGGCCGCCTCGCCGGCGATCGCCGCGCTGTGGATCGACGGCCAGCGCCTTGCGCTCGACGCGCGCGAGGCGCCGGCGGTGAATCCCGCGGGCGTGTGGGAGGTCGTCGTCGACGCCGGCCCCGATCAGCAGATTCCGGTGCGGCTGACGCTGAGCGGCGATCCCGAGGGCGCGATGACCGGTTCGGTGAACGCCATGGGTGGTTCGCTGCCGCTGAACGACGTCGTCGTCTCGGGCGTCGAGGTGCGCTTCGCCTTCGACGGCACGCCGCTCGGCATGCCCGGCGCGATCCGCTTCGAGGGCAAGGTCGACGGCGAGTCGATGCGCGGCGTCGGCGAGGCGCCACCGGGGCCGTTCACCTTCCGCGGCCGCCGCGTCGAAGGACCGCCGCCGGCGCCTGAGCACGATCACGACAACGAGCATCTCGATCACGCCCACGATCGCGATCACGATCACACCCGGCCGCACGGCAGGAGTCTGCGATGAACCGTCCGCGTGTTTCGATCTTTTCCGTACGCCGCGCATGGGCGGGCGCGCTGATGATCGCCGGCGCGCTGTGCGCCGGTACCCTCGCCGCCGGCAGCGCCGATCCCGTCGCCTGGCACGCGCCGCCGCCCCCCGAGCCGGCGGTGGTCGTCGTGCGCGGCGCGACGATCTGGACGAGCGGTCCTGACGGCCAGCTCGAGAACGCCGATCTCGTCGTCCGCGACGGTCGCATCGTCGCGGTCGGCGCCGACGTCGCGGCCGACGCGCCGGCGGACGCGCTGACGATCGACGGCCGCGGCAAGCACGTCACCGCCGGCATCATCGATCCCCACAGCCACATCTCGACCGCCGGCGGGGTCAACGAAGCGACGAACATCGTCACCGCCGAGGTCCGCATCGAAGACGTCATCGACGCCCACGACATCGCGATCTACCGCCAGCTCGCCGGCGGCACGACCGTCGCGCACATCATGCACGGCTCGGCCAACAGCATCGGCGGCCAGACCGCCGTGATCAAGATGCGCTGGGGCCAGGACGCCCGCGGCCTGCACTTCAAAGCGGCCAATCCGGGCATCAAATTTGCGCTCGGCGAGAATCCCAAGCAGAGCAACTGGGGTGTCTCACAGCTGCGCTATCCGCAGACGCGCGCGGGCGTCGAGGGCTCGATCCGCGATGCCCTCGCCGCCGCCGAAGACCTGCGCCGCACGCGCGAACAGCACGCCGCGGCCGGCCGCGACGCGATCCCGCCGCGCCCCGATCTGCAGGTCGACGCGCTGCTCGAGGTGCTCGATGGCACGCGCGACGTCCATTCCCATTCCTACCGCGCCGACGAGATTCTGATGCTGCTCGACGTCGCCGCGGACCACGGATTCGTCGTCAAGGTGTTCCAGCACGGCCTCGATGCCTACAAGGTCGCCGACGAGCTCGCGGCCGCAGGCAGCGGCGTGTCGTCGTTCTCCGACTGGTGGGCCTACAAATTCGAGGTCATCGACGCGATTCCACACAACGGCGCGATCCTGCACGAGCGCGGCGTCCTGACCTCCTTCAACTCCGACGACGACGAGCTCGGTCGGCGTCTGAACCTCGAAGCCGCCAAGGCGGTGCGCTACGGCGGCGTCGCGCCGCGCGAGGCGCTGAAGTTCATGACCCTCAATCCGGCGATTCAGCTCGGCATCGACGACCGCGTCGGCTCGCTGGAGCCGGGCAAGGACGCCGACTTCGTCGTCTGGAGCGGCGATCCGCTCTCGACCTACTCGATCTGCGAATGGACGTTCATCGACGGGCGACCGTATTTCTCGCGCGCCCGCGATCTAGAGAATCGAGCGGCGATCGCCGAGGAGCGCGCCCAGCTGCTCGCCGCCGTGCGCGCGGCATCGGGATCGGGCGGCGATGATGCAGCCGACGGCGACGAGGCCGAAACGTCCGAAGCCCCGGAAGCGCCCGAAGCTTCCGACACGCAGGATGCGTCCTACGCTGCCGAGGTGCTGCCATGAACCGCGACCGTCCGCGCGCCGCGCGTCGCCCGTCGACGCTGTCCGTCCTGCTGCCCGCGATCCTGCTGATCGCGGGGCTCCTGCCGACCGCAGCCGCGGCCGACGACCACCGCGACGCGGTCGTCGTCTTCACCGGCGCGACCCTGCACCCGGTCGATCGCCCGCCGATCGAGGACGGCGCGCTGGTGGTGCGCGGCACCGACATCGCTTTTGCCGGCGCGCGCGCCGATCTGCCGACCGATCTGCCGGCCGACGCGCGCCGCATCGCGCTCGACGGCAAGCATCTCTATCCGGGCTTCATCCACGTCGCCTCGGAGCTTGGCCTGATCGAGATCAACAGCGTGCGCGGCTCGGTCGACACCGACGAAATCGGCGAGGTGCGCAGCGATCTGCGCGCGCGCAGCGCCTACAATGCCGACAGCCTGCTGATCTCCGCGGCCCGCGTCGGCGGCATCGTCGCGGCGCACGTGCGCCAGAGCGGCGGTATGCTGCCGGGCGTGTCGACGGTGCTGCGCACGGCCGGCTGGAATTGGGACGATGCGACGGTGCGCGCCGAGACCGCCATGCAGCTGCAGTTTCCGACCGTGTCGTCGCCATCGAACGCCGGGGACGAAGCCGGGAGCTCGGCGCGGGTCATGCTGCTGAACGAGGTCTTCGACGCCGCCCGGAGCACCGCCGCGGCCGACAACGCGCCGCCGCCGCGCAACCGCCGGCTGGCGGCGCTCGCGCCGGTGCTCGATGGGCGTCTGGCGCTGCACGTCGCAGCCTACGGGCGCTGGACGATCGGTGCCGCCCTCGACTGGCTCGAGGCCCAGGCGCTGACCGCCAACGCGGTGCTGATCTCAACGCCGGCCGCGGCGGCCTACGCCGAGCGCCTGGCCGCGCTCGGCATCCCGGTGATCCTCGACGGCGTGCTCGCCGAGCCCGATCTGCGCGATCTGCCCTACGACGATGCCTACACGGCCGCGGCGCGGCTGCACGAGGCCGGCGTCGCGATCGCGATCGGCAACGGCGGCAGCGCCTCCGACGCCCGCAACGTGCCGTTCAACGCGGCGATGGCGGCGGCGTTCGGCCTGCCCAAGGACGTCGCGCTGCGCAGCGTGACGCTGTCGGCCGCCGAGATCCTCGGCGTCGCCGATCGACTCGGTTCGCTCACCGCCGGCAAGGAGGCGAGCTTCCTGGTGACCGACGGCGATCCGCTCGAGATCGTCACCCGCATTGAGCAGGTGTGGATCGCCGGTGCGCCGGTCGACTTCACCACCGACCATCAGCTGCGCCTGTACGAGCGCTACCGCAACCGGCCCGCACCCGCGGCGCCCTGATTCCCTCGCGCGCCGGATGCCCATCGGCGCGCTGCCTTCCGGAGGAATTGCCTTGTCCGTTCCGCATCCCGTTTTGCTCACGCTGAGCGCCGCGGACGCCGCCGCGCTCGACCGCGCCGCCACGGCGCTCGCCACCCATCTCGCGTCGGTGCCCGATCTGTCGCTGCCGGCGCTGGCGCGCAGCGTGCGCGCCGTGCTCGATCTCGATCAGCCCCATCGCCTGACGGTGGTCGCCGACCGCTGCGACGCGGCGGTCGCGATGCTCACCGGCGACGACGACGCCCAGCGTCCGCGGGCGGTCTACGATGCCGACGCGCCGCGGCCGGTCGCCTTTCTCTGCTCTGGTCAGGGCTCGCAGTACGCCGGCATGGCGCGCGATCTCTACACCCGCATCGCCGCGTTCCGCCAGGCGATCGACACCTGCGCCGAGGCCCTGCTCGAGCCGCTCGGCGCCGATCTGCGCGCGCTGCTCTATCCCGACGACCCGACCACCGACGCCGCCGCCGAGGCGATCAACCAAACCCGCATCACCCAGCCGGCGCTGTTCGCGATCGAATACGCCACCGCGCAGCTGTGGCGGCAGTGGGGCGTCGTGCCGACGGCGATGATCGGTCACAGCGTCGGCGAATACGTCGCGGCGCAGCTCGCCGGCGTGTTCGAGCTCGAGCAGGCGCTGGCGCTGGTCGCCAAGCGCGGCGCGCTCATGCAGGCGCTGCCGAGCGGCGCGATGCTCGCCGTGCCGCTCGACGAGGAGCCGCTGCGCGCGGTGCTGCCCGACGATCTCTCGATCGCGGCCTTCAACGCCCGTCGCCGCAGCGTGGTCTCGGGACCGCACGAGGCGATCGACGCCTTCCGCCAGGCGATGCGCGCCGAGCGCGTGATGTGCCGTCCGCTGCACACCTCGCACGCCTTCCACTCGGCGATGATGGATCCGATCCTGCCGGCGTTCACCGAGGCGGTCGCGGCCTGCGGTCCGCAGCCGCCGACGATCCCGTACGTGTCGAACCTGACCGGCGACTGGATCACCGCCGACGACGCCGCGCGCCCGGGCTACTGGGCCGAGCATCTGCGCGGCGCGGTGCGCTTCGCCGAGGGCGCAGGCCGCCTCTTCGACGTGCCCGATCGGCTGTCGATCGAGGTCGGTCCGGGCAACACGCTGGTGACGCTCATGCAGCGCCATCCGGCGCGCGGCGACGACCATCCGCTGCTGCATTCGATCTGCCATCCGAAGGAGCGCGGCCAGGCCGACGATCTCGCCGTGCTGCTCCGTGCCCTCGGTGCCGCCTGGCGCGCGGGCGCGGCGGTCGACTGGACGGCGGTCGACGCCACGCTGCTGAGCGGCGGCGCCGACGCCGACCGCACGCTGACGCTGCCGGCGTCGCTGATGACCGCCCTCAGCTGACGAGCCGCCGCGGGCCCTTGCGCGGGCGCGCGGCGCCCGGTAGCCGATCCCGCCGGGCGATCGGCTCGTCCCGCGCGCGTTGCCGTGGGTGGCGCCGCGCGCGTAGCATGAGACGATGCGATGGACTGCCCGACCCGCTCCTCGTTCTGACCGTCCCGACCTCAACCGCATCCGCCGCGCGCGCGGTCGCGCACAGCTGGCCGCGCTGCTCGTCCTGCTCGTCGCGGTCGTCGCCGCATCGCCCGCAGCGGCCAGCAAGAAGAAAAAGAAGAAGCAAAACGAAGCGCGCATCGCCGCGCTCACCGAAAAGCATCGCACCTGGCTCTACAGCGTCGATCCGCTGATCAACGAGGAAGAGCTCGAGGTCTTCCTCGATCTGCCGCAGG
>JBCCOR010000100.1:0-10942 GCA_039025295.1 Acidobacteriota bacterium | reverse complement strand
GTGCGGTTGACCGGCTTGGTGATCGCCTCGCGCAGCGATGCGAGCGTCGGCACCGGCGGGGCGAAACGATTGGGCCCGCCGAGTCGCTCGATGCGCTGCTTGGCCGGCAGGTCCTTGCAAACCCCCGCGCTCGACTGGGCGTGGAGCGCGGGCGCCGTGAAGAGAAGGATCATCAGCGCTACACCTGCGAGCGCTGCGGTTGGGATGCGATACATAGTCGAGCTAACTCCTCGTACGAAAGAAGGTGGGCGGCAAAGCCGGCGAAAAGGCCCGCTTTGGGCCGATCGACATCGCCGCACAACAGACTACCGCTCTCGTCGTTGTGCAGCAACTGTTCAGGTCGCCGCGACGCGGCGCGTCACAGCGCTCAGGCGGGCGACCAGCGCACCCGCCAGCCCTGCTGGTCAGGGCGTTCGGTCGCGACGCGCCCGGCGTGAGGATGGCGGCCGTTCGCCAGCCGGACGAGCTCTTCGAGATAGCCGGACGTGACGTCGACGAACACCGGCGTCAGGTGGGGGAAGTCGCACACCAGGATCGTGCCGTGGCCGTCGCGCGAGGCCACCGCTTCGAGGCGCCCGCTGTCGTGATGGCGATGCCAGAGGGTGGTCAGGTTCTCCAGCGTCGCGGCGGGATCGTCGGCGACGAAGATGTCGGGATAGTAGGTCCGGAGATCGTTGCGCGCGCCGATGCGCCCGATCCACTGGTAGGTCGAGAACAGATCGGGCTGCGGCAGCAGGCGGGCGGTGGCCTCGATCAGCGCCTCGTGGTCGGTTTCCGGATACCAGCCGGCGACGTCGATCATGGTTCCGGTACCGAGGTAATGGTGCAGCGCCGGCGACAGCTGCTCGCGCGCCGCGCGGCCGTGGACGCGCAGGAATTTGACCATTTGAAGCAGGCGGATGCCGCAGATCTTGCCCATGTCAGGCTCCGGCGTAGATGCGCAGACGGCCCGGGGTAACGTCGGGCGCCTGGCGCGTGATGAGGCTGACCCCGACCAGCACGACAACGTTGGCGACGAGGCCGTAGATGCCCTCGTGCAGATCGGGCCACGGCCGCAGCGCGGGCCACACGAGCATCACGGTGTTGACGCCGATGCCGGCGACGAGGCCGGCGAGCGCGCCGGCGCCGGTGGCGCGGCGCCAGAAGAACGCGGCCACGGTCAGCGGGAAGATCTGGGCGACGCCGCCGTAGGCGCCGAGCAGCAGCGCCACGATCGAGATCTCCGACGCCAGCGCGAAGCCGTAGGCGATGAGCGCGATCGTCAGCACCAGGCCGCGGATCCACAGCTGCTCGACGTGATCGGACGGCGGCCGCGGCACGACGCGCGCAACGCCGTCGCGGATGCCGATCGAGGCCGCCGCGTGCAGAATCGCGTCGCCCGACGACATCGACGCGGCCAGCGCTCCGGCGCACACCAGGCCGACGAGCAGCGGCGGCAGCGATAGCTGGGTGAGGATGTGGGGCAGGATGCGGTCGGCGGGCGAGACGTCGGGGAAGGCCAGCACGCCGGCGAAGCCGATCAGCAGAATCGGCACGAGGAAGAGCTGGAAGGTCGGGTAGAGCAGCACCGTGCGACGCAGCGCGCGATCGCTGCGGGCGGCGAACGCCTTCATGAACAGATGCGGCCACATCGTGAAGCCGATCGCCGACACGATCACCGCCGAGCTGTAGGCCGTCCACGACCAGGGCGCGCCCTGCGCGTCGAGGCCGGGCGCGGTGAGCATGGCGCCCTGCGGGCTGGCGGCGATCTTCTCGAACATCGGTCCGATGCCGCCGTGCAGCGCGTGGGGCACGTAGAGACCGAGGCCCCAGGCGACGGCCATCATGAAGGCGCCCTGCAGTGTGTTCGTCCAGCCGACGGCCATCATGCCGCTGCGCAGCACGTAGGCGACGACCACGGCGTAGGTCAGGCCGGCGCCCCAGGCGTAGGGGATGCGGCCCTCGGTGAGCGTGTCGAGCAGCAGGCCGGCGCCCTTCATCTGCAGCGTGAGATAAGGCACGAAGACGACGACGCTGAGCAGTGCCAGCAGCACGGTCAGCGCGCGGCTGCCGAAGCGATGCCCGAGCAGACCGGCCTGGGTGACCAGGCCGAAGCGCGCGCCGACGCGGCGCGCGCGCGGGCCGAGCACGTAGAGTGGCACCATGCCGATGGCGCCGTAGGCGAGGATGTAGAAGGCCGCCGCGCCGCGACTGTAGGCCCAGCCCGGGGCGCCGAGGAAGGCGAAGCTCGAGAAGGCCGACGCGCCGATCACGAAATAGAGCATCAGCGGGCCCATCGTGCGGTCGGCGGCGACGTAGCCGTCGACGCTGTTCGACACGCCGCGCCCGGCGCGCCAGCCGAGGATCAGGCTGATCAGCAGATAGCCGATGCAGACACCCGACGCGATCAGCCAGGACGCCACGGTCTAGGGCGCCTCGTCGGACGGATGCGCATCGGGATCGTCGTCGTCGTGCTGGTCGCGCGCGTAGGCGACCGCGACCAGCGCGAACGACGCGCTCAGGAGCAGCAGCGTCCACGCCAGGCCGGACGGCAGGCCGAAGAGGAACGGCGCGCGCGCGACGAGCCAGGCGTGGACCGGCGCGATCAGCGCGATCGCGATGAGCGTCCAGAGGATCAGGCCGACGGGCGAGGCGAGCAGCTCGCGCGGCGTCGCGTCGGGCCGTGCGGCCTCCGGCGGCGCGCTCGCCGATGCGCGCGGACGCGCAGGCTCAGGCGCTGGCGCGTCCGCGGCCATCGAAACCTTGTGCAACAAGCGGCATGACGCTTCAGTCTACCACCGTGCACGCAGGTTTCGCGGCGCCGCGCGCGCCGCGCGCGGGTCCGAAGCGATACACTGCCCGGCATCGGACGCCGCGGTGTGCGCCGCGATCGCGCGCATCGCGTCTTCTCCTCTCATTTCGCTTCGAAAGGACACACCCGTCATGGCAGAAACCCGCGCCCTGCTGGCCGGTTCCGGCATCGCCGTCGCGCCGCGCTGCGTCGACAACCACATGATCGGCCGCATCATGGACACCAACGACGCGTGGATCCGCGAGCGCAGCGGCATCGAGACCCGCTACTACGCCGATCCCGAGACGACCTCGTCCGATCTCGGCACCGAGGCGGCGCGCGCGGCCCTCGACGACGCCGGCGTCGCGGCCGGGGACGTCGACTACGTCGTCTGCGCGACGATGACCCCGGATCACTATTTCCCCGGCGTCGGCGGCGCGATCCAGCACAAGCTCGGCATGCCGCCGGTGCCGGCGCTCGATCTGCGCCAGCAGTGCGCCGGCTTCGCCTACGGTCTGCAGACGGTCGACGCGCTGATCCGCGCCGGTGTCGCGCGCACGGTGCTGCTGGTCGGCTGCGACGTCCACACCTGCCTGATGCCCTTCGACGCGCGCACCTGGGACGCACTCTACGACGCCGACGCCGACGCCGCGCCGCTCGACGCGGAGCGCTTTGCCTGGAACACGCGCTTCCGCCATCTGCTCGTGCTCTTCGGCGACGCCGCCGGCGCGATGGTCTTCCGCGCCCACGATGCCGACGACGGCCGCGGCATTCTCGGCAGCAAGCTGTACGTCGACGGCAGCGCGACCGACATTCTCTTCGTCCCCGGCGTCGGCTCGGCCTACCGGCCCTACGTCCACGAGGCGATGATCGCCGACGGCCACGCCGTGCCCGTGATGGACGGCCGCGCGGTCTTCAAGATGGCGGTCAAGCGCATGCCGGCGGTGACGCGCGAGGTGCTCGACATCTGCGGCCACGGGCTCGACGATCTCGATCTGCTGGTCATGCACCAGGCCAATCTGCGCATCAACGAGGCCGCCCAGCGCGCGCTCAAGCTCGGCGACGACAAGGTTTTCAACAACATCCAGCGCTACGGCAACACGACCTCCGCAACCCTGCCCCTGTGCTTCCACGAGGCGCGCGCGGCCGGCCGCGCCCCGGAAGGCGCGCTCGTCGCCTTCACCGCGCTCGGCGCCGGCCTGCACTATGGCTCGGTGCTGATGCGGGTCTGACGCGCCGCGGGGGCCACAGCCGCGCGGATGCGAGGCTCGCGCGTCAGGGCTGGTTCGTCAGGGTTGGCGCAGCGCGGGCAGATCGCGGAAGAGTTCGAGCGCCTCGGGATTGGCGAGCGCCTCGACGTTGGCCACGGGCCGGCCGTGGATCACGTCGCGCACCGCCAGCTCGGTGATCTTGCCGCTGCGGGTGCGCGGCAGATCGGCGACCGCGACGATTTTGCGCGGCACGTGGTGCGGCGACGCGCCCTCGCGCACGCGCCGGCGGATCGCGTCCTCGAGCGCGGCGTCGAGCGTGGCGTCGTCGCGCAGGCGCACGAAGAGCACCACCCGGACATCGTCGTCGTCGCCCCAGGTCTGGCCGACGACCAGCGCCTCGAGCACCGCATCGATGGCCTCGACCTGGCGGTAGATCTCGGCCGTGCCGATGCGCACGCCGCCGGGATTGAGGGTTGCGTCGGCGCGGCCGCTGATCACGAAGCCGTTCTCGGCGGTACGTTGGATCCAGTCGCCGTGGCGCCAGATGCCCGGCCAGACGTCGAAATAGGCGCGTCGGTAGCGTTCGCCGTCTGGATCGTTCCAAAACGCCACCGGCATCGACGGAAACGCCTGCGTGCACGCCAGCTCGCCGGTCTCGCCGACCGCGGCGTCGCTGCCGTCGGGGCGCAGCACCGCGACCGCCATGCCCAGGCCGGGCGCCTGCAGCGCGCCGCGGTGGACCGGCGCGGTCGGATCGCCGAGCGCGAAGCACGAGACGATGTCGGTGCCGCCGCTGATCGACGCCAGATGCAGATCGCGTCCGATCGCGCGGTAGACGTAGTCGAAGGTCTCGGGCAGGAGCGGCGAGCCGGTCGAGAGGACGGCGCGCAGCGCGCCGAGGTCGTGGTCGGCCGCCGGCGTCGCGCCTTCTTTGTCGAGCAGCGCCAGGTACTTCGCGCTGGTGCCGAAGATCGTCGTGCCGGTCGCGGCCGCCATGCGCCACAGCACGCCGACGTCGGGCTTCATCGGCGCGCCGTCGTAGAGCACCAGCGTCGCGCCCTCGGCGAGGCCGCTGACCAGCCAGTTCCACATCATCCAGCCGCAGGTGGTGAAGTAGAAAAAGACGTCGTCGGCGCGCAGATCGGTGTGCAGGCGATGCTCTTTGCGGTGCTGCAGCAGCGTGCCGCCGGCGCCGTGCACCATGCACTTCGGCAGGCCGGTCGTGCCGGAGGAGAAGAGCACGTAGAGCGGATGATCGAAGGGGAAGACCGGGAACGGCGCGTCGTCGTCGGATGCCTCGTCGCCGACCGTGGTCGCGTCGTCGGCGAAGATGTCGGTCCAGATCGTGACCCGCGGATCGCGCGCGGCGAGCGCGGCGAGGGCGTCGCCGTCGTGACCGTGAACGTCACGGGCGTAGGGCACGACGACGATGTGCTGCACCGACGGCAGCTGCGCCGCGAGCGCGGTCAGGCGGTCGAGGCGATCGTGGACGCGGCCGCCGTAGCGGTAGCCGTCGACCGCGAAGAGCACGGTCGGTTCGATCTGGCCGAAGCGGTCGCACATGCCCTGGACGCCGAAGTCGGGCGAGCACGATGCCCAGGTGGCGCCGATTTCGGCCGCCCCGAGCATCGCGGCGACGGTTTCGGGCAGGTTGGGCAGCACCGCCGCGACCCGGTCGCCGGCCGCGACGCCGCGCGCGCCGAGCCAGCGCGCGATCCGGCGCGCCGTGCGGTAGAGCCGGCCGTACGACCAGGTGGCGTAGGCGCCGCCTTCGTGCCAGGCGACGAGCGCGTCGCGCGCGGGATCGGCCGCCGCGCCGGCGCGGGTCGGCCCGCCGTGGCGCAGCAGATTCTCCGCGAAGCTCAGCCGCGCCTCGGGAAACCAGCGCGCGTTCGGGCGGTTCTCCCGCTCGCGCCACATCAGCCGCACCGCGCCGACGTCGGCGAGCGCCGGCCCCGGCGGGCCGTCGGCGACGACGTCGGCGTCGCGCCACGCGGCCGTCCAGAACGCATCGGGTGACTCGATCGACCAGCGCTGCAGCCGCGCGGCCGGCGTTTCGCCGTCGCGCGCGGGCGGCAGCCGGTTCGCGTGGGCGTCGTGAAAGCGGGTCCGATGCGCCGCGGCAACGCGCGCGGCGCTGGGCGTCCACAGCGGCGCGGCCACGGTCAGCCGCCGTGCGCCGGCGCGATCACCCCGTGGCAGCTGCCGAAGCCGATCCGGCGCGCACCCGCGGCCTCGCAGAAGCCGCGCAGGGTGACGCCGTCGCCGTCCTGCAGGAAGCGGCGGACCTCGCCCGTGGGCAGCTCGATCGGCTCCTGGCCGCGCCAGGTGAGCTCGAGCAGGCAGCCGCGGTTCGCCTTCTCCGGGCCCGACACCGTGCCGCTGGCCATCAGATCGGCCGGGCGCAGGTTGCAGCCGGCCGAGGCGTGGTGGGTGAGCATCTGGCCGATCGTCCAGTACATATCGCGGAACGAGCCGCGGCTGAGGCGCACCGGCGCCACGCCGGCGTCGCGCATCTGCGCGGTGTCGAGATGGACCTCGACCTGGAGGTCGATGCCGCCGCGGCCGCGGTCGTCGGCGTCGTCGAGATGCGGCAGCGGCTGCGGATCGTCTTCGGCGCGCGCGAACGCCGGCACCCGGAAGGGCGCCAGCGCCTCGGCCGTGACCACCCACGGCGACAGGCTGGTGGCGAAGCTCTTGGCGAGGAACGGGCCGAGCGGCTGGTACTCCCATTTCTGGACGTCGCGCGCCGACCAGTCGTTGACCAGGCATAGGCCGAAGATGTGCCGGCCGGCGTCGCCGAGCGCGATCGGTTCGCCGAGCGCGTTGCCCGGGCCGACGAAGAAGCCGACCTCCATCTCGTAGTCGAGCAGCTTCGACGGACCGAAGGTTGGCGCGTCGGCGTCATCGGCCTTGGTCTGGCCCTGCGGACGGCGGATCGGCGTGCCGCTGACCACCAGCGACGAGGCGCGGCCGTGGTAGCCGACCGGCAGATGCTTGTAGTTGGGCATCAGCGGGTTGTCGGGTCGGAACATCGAGCCGACGTTGGTCGCGTGATGGATCGAGCAGTAGAAGTCGGTGTAGTCGCCGACCTCGGCCGGCATCAGCAGATCGATCGCGTCCGTCGCCACCAGCGCGCCTTCGGGGATGCGCGCGTCGGCGGCTGCTGCGGCGTCGAGTCCGGCGACCAGGGCCGCGCGCAGCGCCGAGACGTCGGCCGGGTCGCAGCCCATCAGCACGGCCAGATCGGGCGCCGCGCAGGCGCGTCCGGCGCGCTGGGCGGCTTCGTCGAGCCGCCCGAGATGATCGCCATCGCTGTGCAGCCAAGCGGCGACGTCGACCGCGTGGCTGCCGATCGCCACGCCGACCCGCGGCGCGGCGTCGCTGCCTTCGTCGCGTCGGCGGAAAACGCCGAACGGCAGGTTCTGAATCGGGAAGTCGCTCGTCGCCGCGTCGGCGCCGGGCACCCAGCTGCGACGATCGGGATCGTGGGTCGCGTTGATCGACGGAATCATGGGGGAGGTCTCGCGTGGGTTGTGACAGGAGGGGAGCGATCGGCGTGATCGATGGGGGATGAACGATGCGGGGGCATTGTACGCCCTCGTCTGGCGCCGAGCGAGCGGTTGGCGCGGGTCGGCTGGCCGCGCCGAAGCCGGCCGTGCGGCCTTGGTGTAGGCTACTCGACATGACCCTATTCTTCTCGGAAGTCACCCGTGTCTGATGCGTCCCCGTCCGATGTGCCCGCGTCCGAGCCGCCGGCGTCGCGCGATCCCGTGAGCGCCCTCGAGCGTCAGCGCGCGCTGATGCGCAAGGTCTCTCAGGCGGTCGACGAGATCGAGCGGGGCCACGCTCCGGGCAAGACCGTCCACGCCGCGGCCGATCAGATCATCGCCCGCTTTCGCGACGATCTCGGCATCTACGGCGGACGCCTCTACGAGCGCGACGGCGACGCCTACGTGCTGCGCACGACCTTCCCCGACGCGCGCCCGGTCGCGGTCTCGATCCGCATTCCGGTCACCTATCCGCCGGTCGAGGCCTGCCTTCTGCGCGGCACGGTCTACATGGCGCCCGACGATCCGCGGATCGATCCCGCGATCGAGGAGCCGCTCGGCGTCGCGGAGTTCGCCGCCGTCGAGCTCAGCGGCGAGCGCTATCTGCTCGGCTTCAACGTCGCGCCCGGGCACGATCGTCAGGAGATCCTCTCGTCGCTCGGCGTCGTGCGGCACGCGATCAACCAGCGCCTGCGGCGCGAGTGGATCAACCAGGTGCTGCGCGAGGCCAAGCAGATCCACGAGTCGATCCTGCCGCAGGCGCCGCCCGTGCACGGCGCGTTCGACATCGCCGGGCGCAACGCGTCGATGGAGAGCGTCGGCGGCGATCTCTACGACTTCATTCCGATCAGCGACCGCATCCTGGGCGTGGCGGTCGCCGACGTCTCGGGTCACGGCCTGCCTGCCGCGCTGCAGGTGCGCGACATCTACACCGGCCTGCGCATGGGCCTGGCGCGTGACTTCAAGATCGTGCGTACGATCGAACGGCTCAACACGATCATCCACCAGAGCACGATGACCAGCCGCTACGCCTCGCTCTTCTACGGTGAGCTCGAGCAGAACGGCATGTTCATCTACACCAACGCCGGCCATCCGCCGCCGATTCACATCTGGGCGAGCGACGATCGGGTCGTGCGTCTCGACCAGGGCGGGCCGGTACTCGGTCCGCTGCGCGACGCGACCTACAACCGCGGCATGGCGCACGTTCAGTCGGGCGACATCCTGGCGATCTACTCCGACGGCGTCACCGAGGCGATGCGCCAGGGCGTCGACAGCGGTGATCCCAACGACGAATACGGCACGGAGCGCCTGATCGCCGTGCTGCGCGACACGCGCGGGCGCTCCTCAGCGGCGGTGATCGACGCGGTCTTCGCCGATCTCGCGCGCTGGACGGGCGACGCCTCTCCGGGCGACGACCGCACGCTGGTGATCGTCCAGCGCCCCGCCGACGACTGACGCCGCGCAATTTGGCTGGCGCAGGGCAACACAGCTGACAGGCTGTCGTCAGCTGGCCTTCGCTAGGGTCGAGATCCCATCACCGACGTTGAGGAGATCACGACCATGACCGCAGCCTGCATCGAAATCGTCACCTTCCGGCTTCGCGACGAAACCTCGATCGCCGACTTTCTACGCGCCGCCAGCGACCTGCGTGTGTTCTTGGAGGCCGCGCCGGGATTCCTTCGGCGCCGCCTGTCGCGCGCCGACGACGGCAGCTGGATCGATCACGTCGAGTGGGCCTCGCGGCAGGCCGCGGAAGATGCCGCGGTGGCGATCGGGCGCGCGCCGGAAGCTCACGCGTTCATCGCCGCCATCGACGGCGCGAGCGTCATCCTGCGGCATGCACGGCTCGAGGTCGCACTCGGCTGAATGCGTCGGACCGATCGCCTCTTCGCGATCCTGCAGCGTTTCCGCCGCGGCCACACCGTGCGCGGACGCGATCTGGCGGCATCGCTCGGCGTGTCGCTGCGCACGATCTACCGCGACATCGACACGCTGATCGCGTCGGGCATCCCGATCGAAGGTGCGCGGGGCGTGGGCTACATGCTGCGCGCGCCGATCTTTCTGCCGCCGCTCGCGCTCACCGACGATGAATTTCGCGCCCTGCGCCTTGGCGTCGAGGTGCTGCGCCAGACCAGCGATCCGACCCTCGCGCAGGCGGCGGATGATCTGCTGGACAAGATCGCCGCCGTGGCGCCCGCGGCGGGGGGCGCCCACGGCGCTCGGGCGGCGATCTCGGGCTATGCGGCGGCGTTTGCTGCGCCCTGCGTGCATCTGTCGACCGTGCGCGCCGCCGTCGCCGCGCGCGACGTTCTGACGATCACCTATCGACGCCTCGGCGACGAAGAAGAAACCACCCGCGCGATGTGGCCGCTGCAGGCCGAGTTCTGGGGACGCGTGTGGACCTGCACCGCCTGGTGCGAGCTGCGCCGCGATTTTCGCGCGTTCCGCATCGACCGGATCGTGCACTGTACGCCGGCCGGGCGCCGCTTTCCCGATCAGCCTGGGCGCCGCTACGCCGACTACCTCGCGCGGATGCGGGCCGAATCGGCCGCGTCGACGCGCGCGGCCGCATCGTCGGCCGACGACGAGCCATCGGAGGACCCATGACCCTTCGCGTACTTCACATCGACCCGACGCGCTGTCGGCGTGCGCGATCTCGCCATCGTTCACGCATATCCAACCGATTTCGCCGGTCCCGAAGCCCGCGAACGCGCCGTGGCCAACGCGCAGCGCGCGATCCGCGCAGGCGCCGCCCGCCGGATCGCGCGATGGGCCGTGCGCCCGTAGCCGGTCGACTTAGCCGCCGAACGGATTCGGCGACGCGCCGCCGCCCATCATGGCCGCGAACGCAGGCGGTGACGCATCTTGGTAGCCGTCCTGGGCGACCGGCGGTGCCACGATGCTGTCGCCGTTGGCCGCATTGGGATTGCTGTCGCCAGCAGGTGCGTTGGGGTTGAAGCCGGTGGCGAGTGGATTGAAGCCGACCTGGTGATCGACGTGGTTGCTGTTCAGCGAAACGGAGGTGCTGCTCATGATGGTACTCCTGTTGCACAAAATGTTGTGTTTCGACACGGACCTAACGAAATAGCTTACGATACCGACCGTTTGGTAGGCCGCGTATGCATCACGTGAACAGCAAGATGAGTGCCAATACCGACCGGTTGGTCGGCACCCGGGTTTGTGGGGATTTTCCGCGCACGATGCGGAACGAGTAGCTGCTTCAGGCGGGCGAGATTCCCGGTTTGAAGGTTCATCCGGATCGATCATCGGGCCGGCGCGCGTCGGCCGCCGTGCCTGCTGCCCAAATTTTTCCGAAAAACCTGTTCTTGAACTTTGTGATTTCCCGTCCTGCAACCGTTTAGTCAAGTAGGACACCTTTTCTCTGGGAGATCCCATGCGACTGAATCACC
>JBCCOR010000099.1:0-10950 GCA_039025295.1 Acidobacteriota bacterium | reverse complement strand
GCCGGGCGCACCCGCGGGCCGACCTGCCAGCCCTGGCCGGTGGCCAGCAGCGGGATCAGGACGGTGTTCGTCGCCAGCGCGGTCTGGTTGGCGGCGAGCAGCACCTGGGCGCTGGGCGCGGGATCGCCGTCCGGTGCGAGCACGACCGCGCTGCAGCGCTGCCAGCGGTCGTCCGCGGCCTGCTGGCCGTCCGAATGCACGATGAGCGTCGCCGTCGGCCGCTTGGTCGCCAGCGCTTCGCTCGCGGCCTCGACGTGCGGACCGTCGACGACATGCAGCGTCGCCAGCGGCAGATCCGGCGCGTCCAGCAGATGCGCGAGCACCCGCTGTGCGAGCGCGCCGCGATCGAAGAGCCCCAGATGCAAAGCCGCCGGCGGCGCAGAGGCCGCCGGCGCGTTCGATGTGCTCAAGGGCGTGCTATGCCTCGATGTCGGTGTCCGGTTCGCTGGTCACCGACTGCGTGAGGTTCATGCCACCGTCGCCCGTGCCGCTGTGCGCCTGGGTGCAGGAGACGCAGGCGCAGGGCTGGGCCGCGGCGCTGGCGAAGCCGGTGCAGGAGACGCAGGCGCAGGGCTGGGCCGCGGCGCTGGCGAAGCCGGTGCAGGAGACGCAGGCGCAGGGCTGGGCCGCGGTGCTGGCGAAGCCGGTGCAGGAGACGCAGGCGCAGGGCTGGGCTGCCGGGGTACCCGTGCCCTTGACACAGGCGCAGTTGCCCGGACCCGCAGGCGCGGCGGCGCCGGTGCAGGAGACGCAGGCGCAGGGCTGCGCCGCCGGCATGGCGGCAGCACCCGTGCAGGAGACGCATGCGCAGGGCAGGGCGGCGGGCGTGCCCGCGCCGGCGAAGCCGGTGCAGGAGACGCATGCGCAGGGCAGGGCGGCCGGCGTGCCCGCGCCGGCGAAGCCGGTGCAGGAGACGCATGCGCAGGGCAGCGCGGCGGGCGTACCCGCGGCGCCGGTGCAGGAGACGCATGCGCAGGGCAGCGCGGCCGGCGTACCCGCAGCGCCGGTGCAGGAGACGCATGCGCAGGGCAGGCCAACGGTGCAGGAGACGCATGCGCAGGGCAGGTTGACCGTGCAGGAGACACATGCGCAGGGCAGGTTGACCACCGTGCAAGAGACGCACGCACAGGGCAGATTGACCACCGTACAGGAGACGCACGCGCAGGGCTGCGGGCTGGTGCAGGAGACGCACGCGCAGGGCTGCGCGTTGGTACAGGACACGCATGCGCAGGGCAAGGCGGTGGGATAACTCATCGACACGATCTCCTTCAGAGGCGCCCGCGTGGCGATGCCGGATGACGGCGTGTCGGGCGGCGCTCAGCGTTGGTTGTGCGTCCTGCGCGCAGGCGTCGCATCGAGCCGACGCCATGGCGTGGACAGAGGAAGATCGAGTCCAGCGCGCATCGGGGCGTAGAAGACCGATGCCGACCGGATCCTCGAGGTTCGAACAGACGCGCCAGCGGCGCAGCAGACCCAAGCGCGCATCGGAGCGATGCGCGCCAGCGGTTCGACCACCGAGTGTTGTGTGTCACGGCGGCGATGAACGTTTCTTACCAGATCGGGATGCGTGGCTCAGCACCAAGACAGAAGAAAGAGCTGTTCGGTCGTTCTGACCGAAGCGCTCGTAAGGATAAACCCGACATTACCATAGGGCTGGAACGGCCCGTGTATCTCTTGCGGTGCGAAAAGCGATGCGCGTCGCGGGCCCGAATCGCCTGCTAGCATCGCTCGCCGAATGACGCCTCCCGATCCATCCCGCCTCCCCGACGCGCGCGCCGCACCCGCGTCGCGCGACGCCTCCGCTTCAGCGGCCGTCGACGCCCACGCGGCGCGGCTCGGCGTCGCCTTCGCGCTCGGCGCCTATCTGTGGTGGGGCTTCGTGGCGCTCTACTTCAAGGCGATCGTCCACGTGCCGCCGCTGGAGGTTCTGGCCCATCGCGTGCTGCACCTGGCCTGGCTGCTGCTGCTGGTGCTCGCGCTGCGCGGTCGCCTGGGCGCGCTCGTGGCCGCCCTGCGCAGCGCGCGGGTGTGGCGCTGGCTGCTGCTCTCCACCGCGCTGATCGCCGTCAACTGGCTGCTCTTCATCTGGGCGGTGTTCCAGGATCAGGTGCTGCAGGCGAGTCTTGGGTATTACATCAATCCGCTGCTGTCGATCGCGCTGGGCTTCGTGGTCCTGGGCGAGCGCCTGCGGCGGCTGCAGACGCTCGCGGTTCTCCTGGCGCTGCTCGGGGTGGTGCAGCTGACCGTGACCTACGGCGCGCTGCCCTGGCTCGCGCTGAGCCTGGCCAGCAGCTTCGCGCTCTACGGCTTGGTGCGCAAGCTGATGCCGGTCGAGGGCATGGTCGGCCTGCTGTGCGAGGCGACGCTGCTGGCGCCGATCGCGCTCGGCTATCTGCTCTGGCTCGACGTCCACGATCGGCTCGTCTTTGCGCATCTGAACCTGGCGACCGACGGCCTGCTGGTGCTCGGCGGGGCGATGACCGCCATCCCGCTCTCGCTCTTTCTCGCCGGCGTGCGCCGCCTGCGCCTCGCCACGGTCGGCCTGCTGCAGTACATCGCGCCCACGCTTCAGCTCCTGCTGGCCGTGTTCGCGTTCGGCGAGGCGTTCACCCGCGCCCACGCCCTGACCTTCGCCTGCGTATGGCTGGCGATCGCGCTCTACGCCGTCGACAGCTGGCGCGCGACGCGCGCGGCCGCCGCTCAGCCGCGCCGCCGCTGACCCGGCGCGCGCAGGCGCTGACGCAGCCAGCGCAGTTCCTGGCGCATCGCGCGCGCCAGGGCGCGCAGCGCGAGCCGCGGCGGCGGGGTGTCGCCGAACGCGCCGGTGATGGCGTAGAGCGTGCGCGGACCGATGCGATGGCCGCCGGTGATGGCGTAGATCGGCTCCCAGCGCTGCGGCTGGTACTTGGCCTTGTAAGCGTCGAGGCCGTCGAAATCGTAGAAGCGACGGCCGTGCGCGCGCAGCCAGCCGAGGACGAAGCGAATCCAGAGCGGCTGCCCCGGCAGATGGATGGCCGAGCGGGTCGAGAGCGGCGACAGGCCGAGCGTCACGTAGCGCGCGCCGTCTGCGGCCAGCGCGCGCATCGCCGCGTCGACCAGCCGCTCGGAGGTGCCGTTGGGCGCCGTCGGGGCGCGGATCGACTGCTCGATCAGCCAGCCGTGGCGCTGCGGCACCGGCGAGGCGACCAAGAACCCGACGACCGCATCGCCGCGCTGGGCGACGAAGATGCGGCGGTCGTAGAGGCGCGACAGCGTGTCGGGCTCGACCAAGAAGTGCAGCGGCGGCAGGCCGCGGGTGCCGAGCCAGGCGTCGAGGCACGCCTGGAGCTGGGCATGGCCGGTGGCGCGTTCCGGCGACCACGGCGCGACCGTGACGTGCTTGTTGCGGGCCCGGTGCAGCTGCGCGCGCAGGGACGCCTTGCCAGCGACGATCGCCGGCCAGTCGTGCGGATCCCACACCGGCTGTGCGCCCAGGAGAATGCGGTCGAGCGGGCCGCGCGCGGCGAGCAGATCGGCCAAGCGATCGTCGGCCGCGAAGTAGCAGATGCGCTGGCCGGCATGGCGCGCGTCGCGCTCGAAGGCCGTGACCACGTCGCCCAGCCGCGCGGGCGCGCAGATCGGCGAGCCGGCGACGATGCGGTAGCCGGCGGAGCCCACGTAGCCGACCACGCTGCCGCGTGCGGGATCGTCGGGCGCGGGGCCGAACCAGCGGGCAATGCCGGGATTGAGGATTTGGTAGGCCGTGGCGTTCCAGCCGTGGGCCAGGACCAATCGTCGGGCGCGTCGCAGTTCGAGGCGTCGGGGCTGTGGCGTGGACACGCGGCCATTGTACGGAGGACGCGCCTCAGCGCGCGGTCGACCGCGTCGCGTGTCGGCGCATGTCGGACATGTCGGTCGACATGCACCGACATGTCCGATGTCGACGTGTCGGCGCGCGGATTGCCCTGGGCCGACCCGCGCGCGGCCCCAATGTACAAGCCCAGATGAATCGCTAAATGGCTTCGATGCAAAAGGTTGCGTTGCGGACGCGCGCGTTTGGACGCATCGGCGACAAAGCTGGCACAGTCGTTGCTATTTCTAAAGCTCGACAAGCAACAAGCGAAGGACATCGGGTCCTTCGCGGCTCGGTTGATCAGGCGGATGTGCTGGCTGCATATCCGTCTTTTTTTGTTGGGCGCGACGCCCTCGATCTTGGACGACGCCCGGGCATCTTGGACAGGCATCTTGGACAGGCGACGCGTTCGGCGCGAAGATCGCGTAGAATTGGCGGCGCGTCGAAGCGCGTGCTGCCGCGACATCCGCCGTCCCGCGCGCGACGAATGGCCATGTACACATTCCGCTGATCCGTCGCGTGGACGACCCCCAGTCGTTCTCCCTCGTCCGCCCGGCGTCGACCGCGTGCCCCAGGAGGTCCTCAACCATGCCCGACGTCCGCGAAACGCATCTGGCTCCCAAACATCACGCTGCCGTCGAGCGCTGGCGCGATGCCTTCCTGCCCGATTTCGACTTCCTGATGGACAAATGGCCGGAGCACTTCCCCAAGCAGGCACCCTACAAGCTGTGCGCCTACCGTGAGCAGGGCCTGTGCGGTGAGGTCGAGGTCGGCGACGCCAAGGGCCAGCCCAAGGCCAAGCGCGCCTGCGACCTGGCGCCCGAGCAGGCGCACAATCTCTTCGGCGCCATCCGCGCGCAGGCATCCACCGAGTTCGGCTCCATCCAGCAGCATCGCCTGACCCTGGCGCGCGCGCAGTCGGAGGAAGAGCAGATCTGGGTGCTGCGCATGATGGCCGAGGAGCTGCGTCACGGCTATCAGATGCTGCATCTTTTGACCGACGACGACTGGTCGATCGTGACCGACGAGTCGGCCGACGACCTGGTCGAGAACGCGCTCAGCATGCAGACCGGTTCGCACATCCTGGGTGCGTTCAACATCGACTTCGATTCCTTCGTCGACAACATCGTTTTTTGCGCCCTGATCGACCGCGTGGGCAAATACCAGCTGGCGATGCAGAAGGTGAGCGCGTATCAGCCGATGGCCGAGTCGATGCCGCCGATGCTGCGCGAGGAAGCCTTCCATCTGGCGACCGGCGTCGTGCCGATGCGGCGCTGGGCGAGCGCCGCCGGACGCGGCGAGGTCTTCGTCACGATGGACACCTTGCAGAAGGCGATCAACAAATGGCTGCCGCGCGGTCTGGAGATGTTTGGCGACGAGCGCGGCGGCGGCACCAACGTCCGCCTCGGCCTCAAGCCGATGAAGAACGCCGAAGCGCAGGCGCTCTACGTCGACGAGATCCGCAAGGTCATCGACGACCTCAACGTTCGCTTCCTGCGCGCGCGCTTCCCCGACCTCGGCCGCAACGACGCCGAAGACCGCCGCCGGCGCATCGCCGACGACGGCGCGCGCATCGAGGGCGTGGGGCCGGAAGATCTGCTGCGCATGCCGCACGCTGATTTCTTCCGCCGCCGGGGCGTGCCGGCGTTCCGCATGGTCGGCGTCGACGGCGAGACCTACGACGATTTTGACGCTTATAGCGCGCATCTGCGCCGTCAGCTGCCCGACGCCTACCTCGCCGGCCGCGACTTCCGCGATTTCTTCACCACCCTCAGCGAGGTCGCCTCGGGCGCGCTGAGCCCGACCGACGCCAGCCGGCGTATGCCGAGCCTGCGCCGGGTCGCCGGCTCATGCCCCTGCAGCCGCTCGGTGCGCTGGGTGGTCGATGCGCCGAGCGCGCCGATGCCGGCGTCGACCGCGAACGCGGCCACAGCCTGATCCGCGCGCCGTCCGGACGTCTTCTCGACCGTGAGTCTCTTCGATCGCCTGCTGGTCGCGACCCTGCCGCTCGTGCCGCGACCGATCGTGCGGCGCGTGGCGCAGCGCTACGTCGCCGGCGACACCCTCGACGAGGCGGTCGACGCGGTGCGCGCGCTCAACGGCGACGGCGCCACGGCGACCCTCGATCTGCTCGGCGAAGAGGTCACCCACGCGGCCCAGGCCGACGAGGCCGAAGCGGAGTACCTGCGCATCCTCGACGCGATCGGCCGCGAGGGGCTCGACGCGACCGTCTCGATCAAAGCGACGCAGTTCGGCCTGCATCTCGACGCCGACGCCTGCCGCGGCCGCCTCGACCGCGTGGTGCGCGACGCGCGCGAGCGCGATCTGCGCGTCTGCCTCGACATGGAGGATCGCTCGACCACCGACGCGATCCTCGAATTGCACCGCGATCTGCTGGCGCAGTACGGCAACGTCGGCACGGTGCTGCAGGCGTACATGCGGCGCACGCTCGACGACGTCGCCGCGCTGCCCGACGCCGCGCTCGACATCCGCCTGTGCAAGGGCATCTACGTCGAGCCGCGCGCAACCGCGTGGAAGGGCTACGACACCGTGCGCCACACCTTCGTCGCCGCGCTCGAGAAGCTGCTGCGCCGCGGCGCCTACGTCGGCATCGCGACGCACGACGAATACCTGGTTGCGCGCGCCGTGACGCTGATCGATCAGCTCGACGTGCCGCGCGATCGCTACGAATTCCAGATGCTGCTCGGCGTCGACAGCGAGCTGCGTCGCATCCTCCTCGACGCCGGCCATCCGCTGCGCGTCTACGTGCCCTACGGGCGCGATTGGTATCCTTATTCCATCCGGCGCCTGCGCGAAAATCCCGCCATCGCGGGCCACGTGTTCCGCGCCGTCATCCGCCGCGAACCGGCTTGATGCCGCGTTCAGCCGCCTTCGAGCCACTTCAACCCGATTCGATGCCGTGATGTCCACCGCTTTATCCGACACCGCCGCCGCGCCCGAAGCCGCGGATTCTGCCGCCGCCCCGGCGGCGCACATCGATCGACTGGCGCTGATCGGCGCCGGCAAGATGGGCGACGCCCTGCTGACCGCGCTGCTCGCGGCCGGCACGGTGCCCGCCGCGGGCGTCATCGCCACCGCCACCCGGCAGACGCGCCTCGACGCCGTCGCCCGCCGCCACGCCGGCGTGCGCACCAGCCGCGACAACCGCGTCGCCGTGCGCGACGCCCGGATCGTGCTGCTGTGCGTCAAGCCGCAGATCGTGCCGCGCGTGCTCGCCGAATTGGCCGACGATCTCACGCCCGACCATCTGCTGATCTCGACCGTCGCTGGCGTCACCACGGCCGATCTCGAGCGGCCGCTGCATCACGACGTGCCGGTCGTGCGCACCATGCCCAACACGCCGAGCCGCATCGCCAGCGGCATGACCGCCGTCTGCGGCGGCCGCTGGGCGACCGGCGCGCAGATCGATCTGGCGCGCACCCTCTTCGCCGGCGTCGGCCGCTGCGTCGTGCTCGACGAGCAGCATTTCGACGCCGTCACCGGCCTGAGCGGCAGCGGGCCGGCGTTCATCTACATGGTGATCGAAGCGCTCGCCGAGGGCGGCGTCAAGGCCGGCCTGCCGCGCACGGTGGCGACCGAGCTGGCCGCCCAAACCTGCTTCGGTGCCGCCCGCATGGTGCTCGAGACCGGCCATCATCCGGCGCTGCTCAAAGACGAAGTCACCACCCCCGGCGGCTGCACCATCGACGGCATTCTCACCCTCGAGGAGGGCGGCCTGCGCGTCACCCTGATCAAGGCGATCGTCGAAGCCAGCCGACGTGCCCGTGAACTGGGCGACGGCTGACGCCCGACGCTCGATCGTCCGGCCGCGAGGCGGCGGGATGATAACGTCGGTGCTCGCTCCGACTGCCCGCCGCCATCTATGACCGAGGACCGACCCGCCATGACGTCCGCCCTAACCGACGCCCCCGCGCCGACGCGCACGGTCCGTGCGCCCCGCGATGCACGCGTGCTCCTGATCCAGGTCCGCGGCCAGGAAAAGGCGCTCGTGCACGAGCGCTACTGCGTGCTCGAGCACGTCCACATCGCCGCCGAATCGCTCGTGACCCACAACGTCATCTTCGAGCCCGACATCCGCTGGGACGACGTGCGCGACGCCGACGTCGTGCTGATCGGCGGCTCGGGCGACCATTCCGCGACCGACGACGAAGCGTTCACCGAGCCGCTGGCCGCGGTCACCCAGCGTCTCTACGACGAAGGCGTGCCGACGTTCGGCATCTGCTGGGGCCATCACTTCATGGCGCGCGCCCTCGGCGGCACGGTGATCACCGATCCCGAATCCGAAGAGGTCGGCTGCTTCGAGGTCTATATGCGCCCGGCCGCGGCCCTCGATCCGCTGATGTCGAGCTTTTCCAACCGCTTCCCGGCCAACCTGGTGCACCACGATCGGGTCGCGCAGCTGCCGTCGATGGCGGTCGACCTGGCCTACTCCGAGGCGTGTCCTTACCAGATCCTCCGCTACGGCGACGGCATGGCCTACAGCACGCAGTTCCACGGCGAGATGGACGCCGACGAGCTGCGCACCCGGCTGTCGATGTACCGTGAGTCGTACGTGTCGGACGATCAGCTCCAGGCGGTGCTCGACAGCCTGCGCGAGACGCCGGAAGCCCAGCAGGTGCTGCAGCGCTTCTTCGATCTGCTCGGCTGAGTCGCCGATCTGCACCGTTCGTCCCCGCCCGGGCGCGTCGAGATGGGCCGCGTCGAAATCGGCTGCTGCGAGTGACCGGCTGCGCGTGACGAGCCGCCCGATGGTCGCGTAGCTCCTTTGCTACATTGAAGATGCTGCCGCTGACGTTCGCGCAGCGCGGACGCGTGTCCCCGCTCGCGTCCGCCCGCCCGACGACTTCTGACCGCCGGTTTCCCCGCATTTCGCTATCTTCTTCGTGCTCCGCGATCTCCACGTCCGCAACCTGGCCGTCCTGGCCGAAGCCGCCGTTACCTTCGGGTCCGGATTCAACGTCCTGTCCGGCGAAACCGGCGCGGGCAAGTCGATCGTGGTCGACGCCCTGCTGCTGCTCGCCGGCGTGCGCGCGAGCAGCGATCTGGTGCGCACCGGCGCCGATCAGCTGCAGGTGACCGGCATCTTCCAGCCCGCCGGCGACGCCTGGCGCGCGCCGCTGGCCGAGGCCGGGCTGACGATCGATCCCGCCGACGACGAGATCGTCGTGCGGCGCACGGTCAGCCGCAAGGGCCGCGGCCGCGTCTTCCTCAACGACCAGCCGGTGACCCTCGCGCTGCTGCAAACCCTCGCGCCGCATCTGCTGCGCATCCACGGCCAGCGCGAAGAGCTCGGCCTGATCGATCCGGCGCTGCAGCGCACCTGGCTCGACCGCGTTGGCGGCGCCGAGGCGCGCACGCTGCTCGAGGCCACCGACACAAGCTACGACGCCTGGCGCGGCCTGCAGACGCGCCTCGAGCGGCTCGACGGCGACGACCGCGCGCGCCGCGAGCGGCTCGACTTTCTGCGCTTCCAGCACGCCGAGATCGCCGAAGCCCAGCTCGAGGCCGGCGAGGACGAGCGGCTGCGCCGGACGCGCGACACCCTGCGCCACGCCGAGGCCATCCAGGGCGCGCTGCAGACCGCGTCGAGTCATCTCGACGGTGACGGCGACGGCGCGGCCGACGCGGCCTACGACGCCCTCGGCGCCGCCCGGCGCGCGCTCGACGAGGTCGCGGCCTGGCTGCCGGAATCGTCCGCGTGGATCGAGGAAGTCACCGATCTGCACATCCGCGTCGGCGAGCTGGCGGGCGCCCTGCGCGCGCGCCTCGAGGACGCCGAGGCCGATCCCGGGCAGCTCGACGCGGTCGAGACCCGCCTGGCGACGATCGAGCGCCTGCTGCGCAAATACGGCGACAGCTGCGCGGCCGTGCTGGCCCGCCAAGCCGAGATCGCTGAAGAGCGGACCGCGCTCGAGGCCGACGAGGCCGATCGCGCCGGCCTCGAGGCACAGGTCGCCGAGGCCCTGGCGTGCTACGCCGACGCCGCCGACGCGCTGTCGACGGCGCGCGCCGGCTGGTGCGAGACGCTGTCGCAGGCGGTCGAGCGCGAAGCCCAGGATCTGGCGATGGCGCGCGCGCGCTTCGTCGTCGATCTGGCCGTGCGACCGCGCGAGGGCGCGCCGCTCACGCGCGAGGGCGCGCAGCTCGATCCCGCGCCGCACGGCGTCGATCAGGTGCGCTTTCTCTTCTCGCCCAATCCGGGCGAGGCGCCGCGTCCGCTGGCCAAGGCCGCTTCGGGCGGCGAGCTCTCGCGTCTCTATCTGGCCGTGCAGCTGGCGGTGCGCGCATCGGCGCAGCGGGCCGGCGGCGCGTCGACCGCGGCCGGCATCGCCGGGCCCACCCAGGTCTTCGACGAAATCGACACCGGCGTCGGCGGCGCGCAGGCGGCGGTGATCGGCGACAAGCTCGCCCGCCTGGCCGCCGAGGGCGGTCAGATCTTCGCCGTCACCCATCTGCCGCAGGTCGCCAGCCGCGCCGACGTCCATCACAAGGTCGACAAGGTCGTGCGCGACGACCGCACCTTCACCGAGGTCGCGCGCCTCGACGACGCGGCGCGCGTCGAGGAGATCGCGCGCATGCTCGCCGGCAGCGAGGTCACCGAGCTCTCGCGCTCGCACGCCCGCGAGCTGATCGCCCGCGTCGACGCCGAGGTGGTTTCGCCATGAGTTCGTCACCGTCCGTCTTCGTCACCGGCGACGCGCCGATCGACGCTGCAGTGCAGCGCGTGCTGCGCTGGCGCTTCGGCGCGCGCGTCGCCGATCTCGCGGCGGTGCTCGACGCGGGCGGCATCGTCGCAGTGCCGACCGAGTCGAGCTATGGCCTGGCGGTCGATCCGCGGCGCGGCGACGCCGTCGACGCGGTGTTCCGGATCAAGGGACGCGACGCCGGCAAGGCGCTGCCGGTGGTGATCGACGCGTCCGCGCGGCTCGCTGCGCTCGGCATCGACCCCGACCAGCCGGCCGTGCGCTGGGCCGCGCGCCACTGGCCCGCGGCGCTGAGCGTGGTGCTGCCGCTGTGCCTCGATGCGCCGCCCGTACCGGCCGCGCTGCCGCCGTCGCCAGCGATGGGCGAGCCGGCGGCGACGCTGGCGGTGCGCG
>JBCCOR010000098.1:0-10986 GCA_039025295.1 Acidobacteriota bacterium | reverse complement strand
GCCACGCGCCGTCCATCAGCCAGATACCTGCCCCGACTGCTCCGACATCCATCCGGACTTCCCGAGGGGGAAAGGAGCCTGTTCACATGAACACTCGTCCACGCGACGCGCGTATTCGCCTGCGCGCGCTCATCCGAACCATGGCCGCAACGGCCATCCTGCTGCCGCTCGCCAGCGCGCCCAGCGTCGCCCAGAGCGCCGCAGCCGACTCGCCGTCCGTCGTCTTCGGCGACGACGTCACCGTCACCGGCAGCCGCGTGCCGCTGACCGCCGAGCAGCGGGGCAGCCGCATCACCGTCATCACCGCCGAAGAGATCGCGCAGCGGCAGACCGCCGACGTCGCCGATCTGCTCCGCACCGTGCCGGGACTCGCCGTCGTCCGCACCGGCGGACCCGGTCAGATCACCTCGGTCTTCATGCGCGGCGCCAACTCGAGCCAGGCGCTGATCCTGATCGACGGCGTGCCGCTCAACAGCACGACCGCCGGCGGCTACGACCTCAGCAACCTGCGCGCCGACGCGATCGACCGCATCGAGATCGTGCGCGGTCCGCAGAGCACGCTCTACGGCTCCGACGCGATCGGCGGCGTCATCCAGATCCATACCCGGCGCAGCGAGACGCCCGTCAGCCTGCAGCTCGACGCCGAGGTCGGCGAGGACGATCGTCGGCGCATCGGCGCGTCGATCGAGCTCGCGCGCGAGCGCTTCGACCTCCTGCTCTCGCTCAGCGACGAAGAGGATGACGCCGTCTCCGCCGCCGCCGAAGACAACGGCAACACCGAGGTCGATCCCTACGACTTGACCACCGCCATCGGGCGACTCGGCATCGCGCTGCACGAGCACGTGCGCGCCGAGCTCTTCCTGCGCGCCGCCGACGGCACCACCGGGGTCGATGGCTTCAGCTTCGGCATCGGTCCGGTTGACGATCCCAACGCCATTCTCGATCGCGAATCGCAGCTCGGCGCGATCACGCTCACCGTCGAGCCGCCCGACGGCTGGCACGCACGCCTGCGCCTGAGCGCCGCTGATGACGAGCTCGTCGGACGCGATCCCGACAACTTCTTCAGCAACTTCACCGTCGAGAGCGAACTGCGCCAGGCTGAGCTTCAGCTCGATCGGCAGCTCACCGACCTCGGCACCGCCGCCACCTTCGGCGGGTCCTACGAGACCCGCGAGGGTGGCTCGGTGGGCTCGTTCGACGAGGAGATCGACATCACCGCGTTCTTCGCGCAGTTCCACTGGGCCTGGGCGGAGGAGAGCGCCGTCACTCTTGGCGCGCGCTACGACGACCACAGCCGCTTCGGCGAGGAGGTGACCTACCGCCTCGCGCTGGCGCACGCGCTCGCGCCCTGGGCGCGCCTGCACGCCACCGTCGGCACCGGCTTCAAGGCGCCGACGCTCAACGATCTCTTCTTCCCGGGCTTCTCGAATCCCGATCTCGACGCCGAAACCAGCCTCGGCTACGACGTCGGCATCACCTTCGGGCGACCGGACGGCGTGTTCGATCTGGATCTGACCTACTTCGCCAACGACTTCGAGGACCTGATCGCCTTCGAGTTCGCCACCGTCCGGCCGGAGAACATCGCCGAGGCCGAGTCGTCGTGCGTCGAGCTGGTCTCGCGCTGGACGCCGTCGCCGCGCGCGTCGCTGCAGTTCGGCTACACCTACACCGACACCGAAGACAAGGCGACCGGCGCCCAGCTGGCGCGGCGTCCGGAGCAGAAGACGTCGCTGAGCGTCTTCGTCGAGCCGCTCGCCGATCTGCGGACGTCGCTGACCGTGGTGTCGGAGCAGGACCGCATCGACAGCGACGGCAGCGAGATGGACGACATCGTGCGCGTCGATCTGGCGCTCGGCTACCGCGGCCTGCCGACCTTCGGCGGCGTCGCGCTCGAGCCGTACGTGCGGGTCGAGAACCTGCTCGACGCCGACGACGCCGAGGTGCCGGGCTTCACCACGCCGGGACGACGCGTCGCGGTGGGCATCCGCCTTGGCCGCTGAGTCCTCGCGGCTCGTGCGACGGCTGACGGGCGCGTTCTGCGCGCTCGTCGCCGTCGTTTCTGTTTTCGCTGCGGCTGTCCACGCGGACGCCCGGCCGCGGGTCGATGCGGCGATCGGCTTCACGATCGCACCGCTCGAAGACGGCGCGCATCGCCTGACCGTCCACATGCCCGACGGCCGCAACAACGCGCCCGGGCCGGTGCTGCACACCTACGTGCTCGTGCCGCGCGCACAGCTCGACGCCGATCGCCTGCCGGCCGACGCGCCGCCGAGCGGACCCGACGTCACCGTGCTTGCCGTGCCGCTCGCGCGCGTCATCACAACCTCGACCACCGAGGTCGGCGCCCTCGACGCCCTGGGTGCGATCGACCGTCTGGTCGGCGTCGACGATCCGCGCTACCTGACCAGCGCAGCGGCGCGCGCGCGCGTCGAGGCCGGGCTGGTGCAGGCCGTCGGCGGCGCGTCGGGTCTCGATCCCGAGCGCGTCGTCGCCGCGGCGCCCGACGCCGTGTTCGCCGCGGGCTTCGGACCGCGCCTCGATCCGCGCGGCACGTTCGATCGCCTGCGCGGCGCGGGCGTGCCGGTGGTCGCGATGCCGAGCTTCCTCGAAACGCATCCGCTGGGCCGCGCCGAGTGGATCAAGGTCGTCGGCCTGCTGGTCGGCGACTACGCCAAGGCCGATGCCTTCTACCGCGCCGTTGCCGAGCGCTACCGCGCGCTCGCGACGATGGGCCGCGCGGCCGGCGGCGCCACGACGGCGCCGCGCGTCCTGACCGGCCTGCCGCAGGGCGATACGTGGTTCGTGCCGGGCGGCCGCAGCTTCTTCGCCCAGCTCTTGCGTGACGCCGGCCTGCGCTATCTGTGGGCCGACGACGATCGCGTCGGCAGCCTGCCGCTCGATTTGGAAACCGTCCTGCAGCGCGCGGCCGACGCCGACGTGTGGATCCAACCCGGCCTGGCGCGCAGCCTCGCCGATCTCACCGCCCGCGACCCGCGCTACGCCGCGCTGCCGCCGGTTGCGAAGCGCCAGGTTTACAACAACGACCTGCGCCTCGGTCCGGGCGGCAGCAGCAACGACTACTGGGAGCGCGGCACCCTCCGGCCCGACGAGGTCCTGGCGGATCTGCTGCGGCTGATGCATCCGGGCCTGCTCAACGGCCATCAGCCCGTGTACCACCGGCGGCTGCCGGCGGAGTAGCGGCAGCCGACGTGCGGTAGCATCGCTGTATGAGCGATCACCGCGACTACACGCCGCCCAGCAATATTTGGGAGGTCAATCGGCAGCTGCAGCGCGACGCGCCGCTCGCCTACGACGATCCGCGCTGGGTCGACACGGCCAAGGCGCGCGGTGAGATCAGCTTCACTGAGCTGTATCGACAGCTCGGCGTCGCGGTCGGCGACCGAGATCGTCCCGAAACGTGGCGACTCGCTGCTGCGCCCGACGTCGCCTACCATCTCTTCTGCGGCCACGTCGGATCGGGCAAGAGCACGGAGCTGCGCCGCATCACGCATCGCCTCGATCGACCGAACCTCTTCTTGGTCGTGACGCTCGATGCCGGCGCCGAGCTCGATCCGCACAATTTGCAGTACCAGGACGTGCTGCTGGCACTGGCGAGGAACCTGCTGGCCGATCTGGCGGAGCAGGGCATCGAGATCGACGCCGATCACTGGAGGCAGCTCGCGGGCTGGTTCGACGAGCGCATCGAGCAGCACGAGGAGACGCGCAGCTACGCCGCTGAGCTGCGCGCGGGTGCGCAGGCGAAAAGCGGGCTGCCGCTGCTCGCCAGCCTGTTCGCGGGCGTGACTGCGGCGATTCGCACCAATGCCACGCACAAAGAGACGCTGAGACGGATCGTCCGCAACCACTACGCAGATTTCGCTAGCGCGTTCAACGATCTGATCCGCGCGGCTGAGGATGCTTGCCACGAAGCAGGACTCGGTGCGCGGATCTTGTTCATCGTCGACGGCACCGACAAGCAGCGCGGTGAGGACGCTGAGGCATTCTTCGTACGCGACGTCCATCAGCTCAAGGCGATCGATGGCATCTTTCTCTACAGCACGCCGATCCGCATGCTGCATGCCTACGGTGCGCTGAACCAGCATTTCACCGGTGTGTTCAAGCTGCCGATGATCAAACTGGTCGAGAAAGACGGCGCGCGCCACGAAGCCGGCTGGGCCGCCATGCGCGAGCTTCTTTACCGGCGTGCGCCGCAATCGCTCTTCGAACGCGCTGACGTGGCGGATCATCTGATCGCGCACAGCGGTGGACATCCGCGTGATCTGCTCCGGCTGCTGAGCATCGCTTTCAGCAAGGCCACAGGTGAGCACTTCGACATGCCCGGCGCCAAGGGCGCGGTCGCAGAGGTCGCAGCGGGCTACCGTCGCCTGCTCGAAGCCGACGACTATCCGCTGCTCGCTGCGATCGATGCGCAGCCCGATGACGAGCACAACATGAAGCGCGTGCGCGAACTGCTCGATCAGCTCGTAATCCTCGAATACAACGCCTACTGGTGGCGGACGCATCCTGCTGTACAGACGCTGCCCGCCTACCGCAAGCAGGTCGAGACCCACGATGGCTGACGAGAAGTTGCCTGATGCACACGTCGCAGAGCTGGGCGAGCTGATCCGCATCTTTTCGGGCAAAGCCGGCTTTGCGCTCGCGTACGGGATCTACATCGACAGCGCACACCGCACGCACGCCATCGGCTACCTCGAGCGGTATGGCTCGCAGTCCGTGCTCATCGATGTCAAAGATGCTCAAGGTGCGCTGGATCGTCTCGACGCGCTGTTCGAAGAGGCCGGACGTCGTGTCGGCGATCGCTGGATCCACGTCGTTGGGCTCGACGACTGGCCTCCAGGGCAGCACGATCTGTGGCGCGGTCTCAACCATCGGCGCGAGTGGCTGGCCACGACGTGCGCGCGTCCGATGGTTCTCTGGGTGCGTGAGGATCTGCTGCGCGGTGCCATGACCGAGGCGTTCGATCTGTGGACCTGGAGCGAGAAATTGGTCGACGTTGCCCGCGCGGCCGATACAGCCGTGACCAGTCGAACGCGCGCGGTGCTTCCTTCGTCTGACCTCGGTCATTCGCCCGTCTCGCTCGAGCGGTTCGCTCATCTGCACGAAGAGCCTCAGACGTCGGCGGTTGGCTCACAGAGCGACTACCGCCGACTCGTCGATCGGGCAGAGTGGGCGATCACACAGCAAGACTGGGCTGTGGCCGAGGCGCTGCTACACGCTGCGATCGACGGCAAGGCGGAAATCGGCGACAATCGTGGCCTCGTGGATGCAAAACGCGTCCTGGCGCAGCTGCATCGCGCACGCGGCGATCTCGATGCGGCACTGGCGCTGCTGCGCGACGATGTCGTGTCCGCCGCCGAAGCCGCTGGGGATGTGCTGCGCGTCACGGCTGTACAGACGGATATCGCGGAATTGCTGGGGGCTCTGGGCAGACACGACGAGGCGGCCAGCCTGCTGCGCGACGTGATTCTTCCGCGTCATACCGCGATTGATCTGCCCACCGAATGGGCGCGTGCCTTGGACTTGCTGGCCGTGTCGGAAATCGGAATTGGACGCCTCGGCCAGGCAGCAGAGACTGTGCAACAGCAGCTGGACGCAGCCGAAGCGGCCGGCAACCAACATCTCTATGCACGCGCGATGTGGAACTACGCAAGCTTGTACAAGCAGCTGGGCGAGGTCGATCGCGCCTATGAGCTCCTGCGCGACGTCGTACTTCCGATCTTCTCGAAGGTTGGCAACGTGGACGCGGCCAAGCGTGTGCAAGGCGTGCTTCGTGCGCTCGACGAAGAGCTTGCAGAAGCCGAAGAAGCGCACTGCGACGACGTTGACGCCGAAGACGCTGCACTCAGCGCGTAGTCGTCGACCCAACCGCCCGAACGAACGCCCCCAGCCGCCCGTCGTCGAGCCGCCCGTCGACGCGCAGGCCCGAGCACACGTCGACCCCGAACGGACGCACGGCGCGGATCGCGTCGGCGACGTTGGCGGGGTTCAAACCGCCCGCGAGGTAGATCGGCGCGCCGGCGTCGTCGCGGATGCGGCGGGTGATGCGCCAGTCGTGGATCTCGCCCGTGCCGCCGAGACGCGGCACCGCGCCTTTCTTGCTGCCCGAGTCGATCAGGAGCGCCCGCGCGCCCGCGTCGACGTAGCGGCGCGCCTCGTCGAAGGCCGCCATGCCGTCGACGTGCACGACCGGTACGAACGCGATGCCAGGCGCCTCGCGATGCAGCCGCGCGAGAGCCGCCGGATCGTCGAGTCCGCCGCAGAGCTGGACGACGCCGGCGCCGCAGCGGCGCTGCTGCGCGACGATCGACGCAACCGCGGTCTCGCGCGTCAGCAGAAACGACGCCACGCCCGGCGGTGTTGTGCGCGCGACGTTCGCGATCGTCGCCTCGTCGATCACGCCCGGACCGCTCGGCATCGCCGAAACCAGGCCGATCGCGTCGACACCGGCGGCGATCGCGCGCGCGGCCTCGTCGGTGTCGGCGATGCAGCAGACCTTGATCCGCACGTGCTGGGGCGCATCGGGTGGGCGCTGGGGGGAAACACCGGGGGCGGCGGAGGCGGGGAGCGGGCGTTCGTCGGGCATGGATCGAAGGTCCTCGAGCAGGGAAATGACAGCGTGGCATCCAAGCCTAGGCGACAACGGCGGTTCGCCGGTACACTCGTCGCCACATCTTGTCTTCGATCGCGCGGACGGCTCCCATGGTTTCCTCCAACTCCTCGATATCCGCACCCCTTCTCGACGCCGACGATGTCGGCTACTTCCGCCTGCGCGGCCACGTCGGCGGCCTCGACCGCAGCTTTTTGATCGGTCCGGGCGAGCATCTGGTCGGCAGCCTGGTGTCGTGCGACATCGCGCTGCCGGTGACCGGCGTGTCGCGTCGCCACGCCCAGCTGCAGGTGACGGCCGAGGGCGTGGCGGTGCGCGATCTCGGCAGCCGCAACGGCACGACGCTCAACGGCGACACCGTCAAGGAAGGCCTGGCGAAGAGCGGCGATCGGCTGCGTTTCGGGCCGGTGTGGCTCGGCCTGCAGGCGGTGGCGCGCGACGACGTGCGCCTGGCGGTCGATCTGCACGCCGGACGCGCCGCGCCGGCAACCGCGACCAGCATCCGCGCCGGCGTCGGCAACCGCCTCGAACATCTCGCCGACATCATCACCGACGACCGCGGCCCCGATCGCCATCGCTTGATGCTGCTGCTGGTCGAGGATCTGGGCTGCATCGGCGGCGCGCTGCTGCTGGCCCAGCGCGACATGCAGGCGGGCGAGCCCTGGGTCGAGACCACCGCCGGTCTGCCGATGGAGGCGCCGACCCGGCGGATCGACGACAGCAGCGCCAACCTGCCGGCGCCGCTCGACATGCTGCTGCGGCGACTGCTCGAGGAAGCCCCGCCCGGCATCGTCACCAGCGATCGCCAGCCCTACGCTGATGCGATGCTGCTGCTCGCCGTGCACCACGACGGCGACGGCGAGGTGCACGGGCTGGCGCTCTGGGGCGAGTCGAGCGTGCTCGGCGAGGGCACGGCGGCGTGGCTGCGCGCGTCGCTGCAGCTGCTGGTCGGCGTCGAGACGCGTCAGCTGCAGGCCGACGATGCGGTGCCGGCGCGCCATCCGCTGGTCACGCCCTACGGCCACGTGCGCGGCACCAGCGCGGCGATGCGTCGCCTCTATCAGCAGATCGCCGCGCGCGCCGCCGACGCCGATCCGGTCTGCCTGATCGGTGAGCCCGGCACCGGCAAATCCGATCTCGTTCAGGCACTGCATCTCACCAGCCGCCGCCGCGGTCCGCTGCACCTGATCGACGCCGTCGATGTGCTCGACGGACTGGCGCCGTCGTTCGACACGCCCAGCGGGAACGTGCCGGGTACCCTGGTGATCGACCGCGTCGACGAGCTGTCGACCCAGCAGCTGGCCAACTTGCGCACGCGCCTCGAACAGACGCAGCATCCGAATCTACGCCAGCCGGTCCTGACCCTACGCATCCCGCTCGACACCGCGCCGCTGACGGCGATCGACGAGGCGACGCTGCGCTGGACCGGCGCGCCGCTGATCGTGCCGCCGCTGCGCGAACGGCCGGAGGACATCCCGCGCCTGATCGTTAACTTCCTGCGCGCCGCGGTCGAGGACAGCGCGCAGCAGGTGGCGGGCCTGACGGTCCACGCGCTCGACCGCCTGTGCGCCTATCCCTGGCCGGGCAACGTGCGCGAGCTGGCGCACGAGGTCCAGCGCCTCGTCTACCACGGTACCGGCGGCCAGCCGATCGACAGCACGGCGCTGTCGCCGCCGGTGCGCCAGGGACGCGTGCGTGCGCACGTGCCCGATCCGCGGGTTTCGGCGCTGGGGATCGAGACGGTCGAGGCGTCGAGCGTGTCGGCGATCTCCGCGATCGGCTCCGACACCTTCGCGCCGGGGCAGGATCTGGCGCTGATGCCGCAGCTCGACGATCTCGCGCGCCGCATGATCCGCATCGCCCTGCGCCGCTCCGGCGGCGACGAGGCGCAGGCGGCCAAGCAGCTCGGCATGTCGCGCTTCGCGCTGTGGTGGCGCATGCGCCAGCTCGGCATCCGTGCGCGCTGAGCGCGCCAGCGCGCGCCGCGATCGTTGGCCGACGCGAGGAATCCTGCGCAGGGCATCGCGGACGTCCCCGCACGGGTGATCGCGGACGTTCCCGCACGGGTGATACAGTCCGCCGCCATGGCAGGCAACAGCTTCGGACAAGCGTTTCGCATCACCACCGCGGGCGAGAGCCACGGCCCCGGCAACGTCGTGATCATCGACGGCGTGCCGCCCGGCCTGGCGCTCACCGAGGACGATCTGCTGCCGGACCTCGCCCGGCGCCGTCCCGGTCAGTCGCGGCTGACGACGCAGCGCAAGGAGCCCGACGCGCCGCGCATCCTGTCGGGCGTGTTCGACGGCCGGACCACCGGCACCGCGATCGCCATCCTGATCGAGTCGCTCGACCAGCGCTCGCGCGACTACGGCGACATCCGCGAGAAATACCGTCCGGGCCACGCCGATTTCACCTTCGACGCCAAGTACGGCCGTCGCGACTACCGCGGCGGCGGGCGCTCGAGCGCCCGCGAGACCAACGTCCGCGTCGCCGCTGGCGCGGTGGCGAAGAAGCTGCTCGAGGCGGCCCACGGCGTGCGCGTCGTCGGCTATGTGGATCAGGTCGGCGACGTCGTCGCCGACGTGCCCGATCCGGCCGCGGTCACGCTCGACCAGGTCGAGGCCCATCCCACCCGCTGTCCCGATCCCGACGCGGCCGACCGCATGGCCGCGCTCATCGAGCGCATGCGCAGCGAGCGCGACTCGATCGGCGGCGCGGCGCGGCTGGTCGCGACCGGCGTGCCCGCCGGCTGGGGCGAGCCGGTCTTCGACAAGCTCAAGGCCGATCTCGGCAAGGCGCTGTTCAGCCTGCCGGCGGTGATGGGCGTCGAATACGGCGCGGGCTTCGACGTGGTGACGGCGCGCGGCAGCAACAACAACGATCCCTTCACGACCGACGACGACGGCCGCATCGTCACCCGCGGCAACCGCCACGGCGGCATGCTCGGCGGCATCTCGTCGGGCATGCCGATCGTCGTGCGCTGCGCCATCAAGCCGACCAGCTCGATCCCGCAGCCGCTCGACACCGTCGATCGCACGGCGGCGCCGACCACGATCGTCACCAAAGGACGCCACGATCCCTGCCTGCTGCCGCGCTTCGTGGTGATGGGGGAGGCGATGATGGCGATCACCCTCGCCGATCACTGGCTGCGCCAGCGCGGTCAACGCGGCGGCGCCTAGCCGCCGGCTTTCCCCAACGCGGCGGCGCTTAGCCGCCGGCTTTCCCCAACGCGGCGGCGCTTGGCCGCCGGCTTTCCCCGACGCGGCGGCGCTTGGCCGCCGGCTTTCCCCAACGCGGCGGCGCTTGGCCGCCGGCTTTCCCCAACGCGGCAGCGCTTGGCCGCCGGCTTTCCCCAACGCGGCAGCGCTTGGCCGTCGGCTTTCTCTCCGCGCGACGGCAGCGCGCGCTGCATCCTGCTGTGCGCCGGCCGGCACGCAGCTGATCCCGCCATTCTGCGCGTTCATCCCTCGTTGAACAATGTTCGTCCCGCATGAGCAGGATGCTGCGCCTGGCTGTCCAGCTTCTGTAGTGGATTTGAGTGCGAGTAGGCCGCGCTGTTCAGACATTCGCTAGCTTGTGAGAGGGGTGTCCGCACATTGTCTCAATATGTCCTTGACACGCGGTCCGGGCTTTGCCATAGTTATGTCAACGACGGACGAGATGCACACCGCGCTCCAACGTCGGAAGACTCCCGGCCAGGCGCAGCCGCTCTCGCGCGCCAAACGGCCAAGCATCATTGATGTTGCTCCGTGCCCCGGCACCGCGAATCCTTCGGCGCGCTGTCGGGGACTTTTTTTGCCCGCTCGACGCCGACTCGGCGTTTCCTGGCGCCGCACGCACCCGGCCGAGCGGCCCGAGCACATGCATTCCACAGCACAGTGCACCACGTGACAATCGCCGTGCGCGCTTCGAGACGCGCACGGCGATCTGCGTTGGATCCGCGTGGCTGCCGCGCCGCCCGGCGGCGCGCGGAGCGCGCCTAGCCGAGATCGGCGGCGGCCGTCGCCGGTGCGGGCGATGGCGTCACCGGCGCCACGTCGGCCAGGCGGCGGGGCGTGCGATGGCCGAGGTAGCTGTGCATGGCCGGCACCAGGAAGAGCGTCAGCAGACCGCCCGCGAGCAGGCCGCCGATCACCGCCAGGCCCATCGCCGTGCGGCTCTCGGCGCCCGCGCCGAGCGCCAGGGCGATCGGCAGCACGCCGAGGACGGTCGACACCGTCGTCATCAGCACCGGGCGGAAGCGCGCGGCGGCCGCCTCGCGCACCGACGTGGCGAGATCGCCGTTGATCGCCAGCCGCTGATTGGCGAATTCCACCAGCAGGATGCCGTTCTTGGTCACCAGGCCGATCAGCATGATC
>JBCCOR010000097.1:0-11003 GCA_039025295.1 Acidobacteriota bacterium | reverse complement strand
CAGCGCGAGCAGGATCAGCACCGATCCGAGGACGAGCAGATGGACGGATCGCCACATGTTGGCGACTCTAGCACCCGCGCTGCGGGAAGCGGATCGACGTCGGTCTCAGGCAGGGTCGGCTGCGATAAGGTCGTGCGATGGCACGCAAGGCTTCCACCGCGCGCGACGGCGCCGGTACCCATCGACCGATCCGCACGCTCGCGTCGAATCGCAAGGCGCGGCACGACTACCACGTGCTCGAAACGGTCGAGGCGGGTTTGCAGCTGACCGGCACCGAGGTCAAGTCGGCGCGCGACGGCCGCATCGTCCTGCGCGACGCCTTCGTCAGCTTCCGCGGCGAGCAGGCGTTCCTCGAAGGCGCGCAGATCAGCCACTACAGCCACGGCAACCGCGAAAACCATCTGCCCGATCGTCCGCGCAAGCTGCTCCTGAAGCAGCGCGAGATCGAGCGCCTCGCGGGCCGCGTGCAGACCAAGGGCCTGAGCGTCGTGCCGCTGTCGATGTATCTCAAAGGTCCATGGATCAAGACCGAGATCGCGCTGGTGCAGGGCAAGAAGCTGCACGACAAGCGCGACGCGCTGCGCCAGAAGACGCTCGATCGCGAGGCCCGGCAGGCGATGAAGGACGCGGGCGGCCAGCGCTACTGACGATCGCGGGCCGCGCACCGTTCAGTCGTCGGCGAGCACCTCGTCGACCGTCGCCGCGGTCGTGGCGCGCAGCACCCAGCGCTGCAGCGTCTCGACATCGGCCTGCTCGATGCGCGCCTGCGCGGCAGATGCGGGCAGTCCGAAGCGGGCTTCGAGCTGCTGCACAACGAGGTCGCGCAGCAGCTGAACCGTGCGCACCTGCGCCTCCGCGTTGCCGCGTTCCCAACCTTCCGCGCGACCGAGCTGGACACCTTCTGCGCGACCGAGCTGAACGCCTTCTGCGCGACCGAGCTGGACACCTTCTGCGCGACCGAGCTGGACACCTTCTGCGCGTCCCTGTTCGCGCCATTCCTGCTCCCATCGCTTGACGTTCTCTCGCAGCATGCCGGGTTCCTCCAGGGCGGTGTTGGTCGTGTCCGCATCGACGCCGAGACGCTCGGCGGTGTGGTGGATGTAGTGGATCAGATCGTCGCGCAGGCCGACTTCATCACGGTCGTGCAGCCGGCGCGCGATCCGCAGGATGGCCGACTGCAGCGCGTCGGCGTCCTGGCTGCGCTCCAGGGCACCGAGCAGATCAAAGAGATTGCCGTCGTCGACGGGATGCGCGCGCCCCAGGTCGATCGCCAGATAGCGCAGTCGCGGGCGGTAGGGCGCGAGCACGTCGGGCACGGCGCGGATCAGATCTTCGAGCCGCGTCGGCGCCGTCCACGGCCTCTCTCCATTGTAGACGACGACCGGCAGGATCGCGGGCAGCGGCTGGCCGCGCCCGATCTCTTCGCTCTCGAGGAGATCTTGGTAAAGCAGCGCCTGGTAGGCCATGAAGCGCACCGCCATCGCGCGCTCGACCGTGCGTTGGAATTCGAGCAGGACAAAGACGTAGAGCATCTGCTCGTCGCCCTGCGCATCCGTCCATGCGACGCGCCAGATCAAATCCTCTTCGCGCTTTTCGAGACCGGGCGCAACGCCGGTCTCTCGATAGCGGGTCAGCTGTGCTGCATCCAGCGACTCGCTCCACGCGCTGGGCAGATGCGCACGGAGCAGATCGCGGACGAGACCCGGGTGACTGAACAGGCGTCGGAAGTGGCGATCGTGATGATCGCGCGGTTTTTTCATGCGTGGCTCTCCAGGTAAATGGCGTCCACCTCGCGGGCGCGAAGGCAGAATCCGGGCATTTACCATCGATACACGCACTTTCCCCTCAATTGTGTCGTTCGCCGCAGCGCGGCATGCCTATTTCTCACCGCGCGCCGCCGCATCGTGCGCCTTTTTCAGCGCATACCGCGCTCTCTACATACGTAGTCACGATCGAACCGACGAGGAGGAACGCATCGCATGGCAGCCAGGCCCATCCAACTTCTTTCCGACGACCCACTGCGCAGCGACGATCTCGGCCCGCGGCTCGAAACCCTGCGCGACCGGCTGGTGATCCAGATCCCGCATATGCCGCCGTCGATGCCGATCCTGGTCAGCGGCGACTGGGGCGCGGGCAAGACCAGCCTGATGCTCGCCGTCCACGACGAGCTCGTTACACAAAAGGAACGGCTCGACGTCCATCCCGTGTGGTTCGAGGCCTGGCGCTACGAGACCGAGAGCCTGCTGCTGCCGGCGCTGATGCGAACGATCTGGGAAACGCCGGGCGCCGCGGCCGTGCCGAACGACGACGTCAAGGTCAAGCTGTGGAACGCGGCGGTGTCGGTCGCCTGCGGCATCGGGCCGAGCCTGGCGAAGTTCGCCGGCGGGCCGGCGCCGTTCGTCTTCGACTACCTCATGGCGCGCCACGCCGACGAGAAAAAAGCTGCAGCCCGACCTTCGGGACCGCCCGTGGATCAGACGTCCGCCCTGCGCACGGCGTTCACGCAGCTGGTCGGCAACGACCGTCGTCTGGTCGTCTTCGTCGACGATCTCGACCGCTGCAGCCCCGAGGGCGCCGTCGCGCTGCTCGATGCCATCCGCCTGCTGCTCGTCCAAACCGCGTCCGACGGCCGTCGATCGCGCCAAAACGCGCCGCGCTGCACCTTCGTCGTCGCCCTCGACCGCACCGTCCTGGCCGATTCGATCGCGCGCAAATTCGCCAACATCAGCCACTACGAGGGCAACCGCTATCTCGAGAAGATCTTCCCGATCGCCTTCGATCTGGTCGCACCGAACGAGCATGAAATCAAAGCACAGCTTGAATCGTCGCTGCGCCAGCTCGCCGTCGGCCCAGAGCCATTCCGCAGCTACCTCGACAGCCTGCTGGCACCGCTGCGCGACATTCACGCCAACCCGCGCCTGATCAAGCGCTGCGTCAACCGATATCACCTGCTGCGCACCCTCGACGACGAAGCCCTGCGCATGTTCGATGACAAAGCCAATCATCACCAGGAAGAATCCGAACAGGATGTCGTCGATTGGATCGCCGCCACCGAGCGCTGGCCGGCACTGCGCCGCCGCATGCGGCGTAGCGGAGACGACGAGGATTACTGGACCCAGATCAATACGCATATAAACGACAAAACCGGCAAGGTCCCTGCGCCCGACGAGCAGGTGCGCAACATGCTGCGCGCGCCCGGTACACGTACCTGGCTCAAAGAGCAGTTCTTCAGCGGCGGCAGCATCGGACGCCTCAAAGCATTCCGCAGCGCCGAAGCGCGCCTGCAACGTTGGGGACTGTGAGCGTGGCGCGCCGCGCGGCGCTCAGATCGCGCGCGGACCCGCGATGACGACGGGCGCTTCGTCGGTGGACGTCGCCGTCTCGTCGGCCGCGGTCGGTTCGTAGCAGCGCCGGCAGCGCGCCTCGTACGACTCCGCGTCGCCGACCTGCACCTGGTCGTCGCCGCCGGCGATGCGCTGGCTGAAACCCGCCGGCTTGCCGCAGCGGATGCAGATCGCGTGCACCTTGTCGACGTACTCCGCCACCGCCATCAGCTGCGGCATCGGCCCGAACGGGCGGCCGCGGAAATCCATGTCGAGCCCCGCGATGATCACCCGCAGGCCGGCGTTGGCCAGCTCGACGACCACCTGCGGCAGCTCGTCGTCGAAGAACTGCGCCTCGTCGATGCCCACCACCTGCGTGCCCAGCTGCAGCTTCGCGCGCAGCTGAGCGCTGTCGTCGACCGACTCCGCGCGCAGCTGACGGCCGTCGCGCGTGACCAGGCGCTCTTTGCTGTGGCGGGTGTCGATCGTGGGCTGGAAGACCTGTACGCGCTGACGCGCCAGGACCGCACGCTTCAGACGCCGAACGAGCTCCTCGCTCTTGCCCGAGAACATGCCGCCGGCGATCACTTCGATGTGGCCGTGGGATCGTTCGTCCATGGGTCGAGCATGCTACGCGCGCATCCGAGCCGCTGCAACCCGTCGCCGCGTGCGCGGACGACACCGCGACACGGTTGGCATTGCTCAACGCTCTTGCCATATGATGAAAAGCAGAACCAATGAACTGCCGTTGGATGTCCAAGGGATCTCCAAGTCCCACGGCCTCCTCGCCCTTTTGGCACATTCGCGTGCCTGACTCCTATTCGTAGAGACGTTCGCACGAGCCGTATACGGCCCGCAGCGCGCGTCCTGACGCCCCCGTTCGCTTCATCGCCCGCGACGCTCACCCACGGCGCGCCCGCGATGGTCGCCGACGCTCCGCGCGCGGCGACGTTCGCCCACCCCAAGGCAAGGAACCCATCCACGATGCGCGACTTCCACCGTTCCCTCCGCCGCGGCCTCGGCCTGGCACTCGCCGCCATCTGTATCGCCACCGTCCTGCCGGCGCAGACCGCCGATCAGGCGCCCGAGACCCCGCTCACGCCGAGCCAGCTGCGGGCCCAGCTGATGCCCGAGTACCAGAAGCTGATGAACGATCCGCAGTTCCACGCGCTGCGGGCGCAGGCTGAAGCCGAGCCGACGAACCGCGCCATGGTCGACGCCTGGCTGCGCTATCTGCCGATGTCGCCCAAGGAGCTGCTCGAGCTCGACATGATGGCGCGCCGCTACGAGCACATGGTGCCCAAGACCATCATGGACCTGCACTACCGCTGGATGCAGCTGCGCCCCGCGCTCGCCACCGCGCACTACGGCGACGAGGACGTCAACCAAATTCCTGAGCTGCTGCCCGAGGTCAAGCCCGCCGACAACGCCACCGAGGGCGGCCCCGGTCCGATCGTCGGCCCGAACAAGAACGTCGCCTTCGACTTCGCCCCTCCGCCCGAGGACTACCAGGGTGAGGTGCAGCTCGCGGTCAACCCGCTCAACCCCGATCAGATCGTGATCGGCGCCAACTCCTTCGACACCCTCGGCGGTCAGTGCGGCGATCTCGGCACGCAGTCGATCTTCTACTCGTCGGACGGCGGCGCCACCTGGGGCCACACCTGCTCGCCTGACGAGGCCGGCTTCCCGGCCCTCGGCGCCTGCGCCGAGAGCGTCTTCGGCTCCGATCCAGCGGTGATCTGGAACGACCAGAACCAGGTCTTCATCAACCACATGATGCTCTGCGGTGGCTTCTTCACCACCGAGTTCTCGATCGTGACCTCGCGCTCCGACGACGGCGGCGCCACCTGGACGCCGGTCGGCATCGTCGCCAACAGCTGGGGCGGCACCGACGTCGAGGACAAGAACTTCTACGAGATCGATCTCACCCCGTCGAGCCCGTTCTACGGTCGCCACTACGTCTGCTGGGACCGCAGCAACGATCAGAAAACGGCCTACTCGACCGACGGCGGCGCGACCTACGTCGAGGTCGATCTGCCGGCCAACCCGGGCACGCTCGATCTCGGCTGTGAGCTCGAGGTCGAAGACGACGGCACGGTGCACGTGATCTTCAACACCCTCACCTGCCCGGGCGCGACCTGCAACAACGAGCAGATGTTCTACACCAGCTCGACCGACGGCGGCGTCAGCTGGGCGCCGCTGCAGGAGCTGGTCGACTTCAGCCTGGTCGGCTTCAGCAACCTGAACTGCCCGCCGGCGCAGGACAACCGCTGCATCAACCCGCAGGGCACCATCGCGGTCGACAACACCGGCGGCGCGTGTGACGGCAACCTCTACGTCACCTTCACCGACTTCACCGCCGGCAACGACGCGGCGACCACCGACGTCTTCGTCATTCGCTCGACCGACGGCGGCACCACCTGGGGCGCCCCGGTGCGGGTCAACGACGACGCGGCCGGCGACGCCGGTCAGTTCCATCCGTTCATGGTGGTCGATCCGGCCAACGGCTATCCGGTCGTCGGCTGGCAGGACACGCGCAACAACGCCAGCGGCGAAGAGCTCGACGTCTACGTCAGCCGCTCCGAGGACTGCGGCCTGAGCTTCGTCAGCAACATCCAGGCGACGGCGCCGAGCGCGGAGTTCAACAACCCGGGCATCTCGGCGACCAACCTCAACACCACCACCAACGCCAACGCCAACCCGAACCAGACCGGTGAGTACCTGGGCGTCGACGCGTTCAACAACAAGGTCTACCTGGCGTGGACCGACAGCCGTCACTACTTCCCGGCGAGCACCACCGAGTCGCAGGCGGAGAACGTCGGCTTCACGGTGATCGACTTCTTCTCGGCCGAGGTCTTCGACGACGGCTTCGAGTCGGCCGACACCTCGTCGTGGTCAGCGACCACAGGCGGCGGCATCTGACGTCGCATCGCCCTCCGGATCACCGCGCGTGATCCCACGAAAACGCCGGCGGATCCGCAGATCCGCCGGCGTTTTTTCATGCCGTGACGGCACCGATCCAGCGTCGATCAGCGCGCGTCGGTGGCCTCGAGTGGCACGTCGACCGTGATCGTGCCGCCCTTGACGCTGTCGTAGGTGACCGTCGCCGTGCCGCGGCCATCGAGCAGGAAGAAGAGCGTGCGCACGCCGTGGCCCGGCACACCCTCGACCATCAGGCGACCGGGGCGATGTTCCTGCAGATCGATCGCGTTGCGCAGGCTGTCGCGCACGATGCCCGAGGCGATCACCGTCGCGCCCTCGACCGTCGCGATGTCGGGTCGATGCAGCCTGGCCTGGCGGGCGACCGCGGTCATGGTCGCGATCGCACGGTCGTTGTGCACCGGCAGCTCGACGCGCCACAGATCGCGATCGACCTGCGTCACCCGCGGCGCGCCGTACATAATCCGCGGCAGATGATGGGCGTGGAAGAGGACGAACGCGGCGTTGCGGTGGGTCTCCTCCTCGAGCATCCACCCCTCGGGGACACGGCCGACGTCCTGGCGGGCGCCGCCGATCTCGATCGCACCGAACTCGGGATGGTCGTAGGGCGCCCAGTCGATCATCTGCCGCCCGAGGGTCAGAAGATCGTTGAACGCCCAGCGCTCCTCCGGACTGGTCTCGCCGTCGCCGTCGGTGTCGGTCGGCGCCTCGTAGAGCTCGTTGGTGAAGCTGATCGCACCCATCGTGCGGTAGAAGTGGCCGTCGGTCGAGCCGTAGACCGTGTAGAGATCCTTCCACGCGATCAGGTAGTCGTAGCCGGGCAGCATCCGCTCACCTTCCTCGGCGATCAGGTCGAAGGCCTCGAGATCCTGCCGTGGAATCCGCGGATGACTCTTCGCACCGGGTCCGCGCAGGATCATCGCACCCGAGTTGTGGAAGGTCTGAACGGCGCCGATATTCGGATGTTCGAGGGCCCACAGCGCGATGCTGCGGGCTTCGGGCGGCGCGAACGGGTACGGGCCCGCGCCGCGCTGCACGTACTCGGGCTGCCAGTCGTAGCCCCATACGCGGTTGGGATCGACGTAGCCGATCAGGTCTTCGTTGTACGAACCGTCGGCGTCGTTGTCGATGCCCTCGAGCGGTAGCATGACGTAGTCGCCCTTCTGTCCCGCTTCGACCCGCACCATGATGCGCGGATCGTCGGCATCGAGGCGGTGCGTGCCTTCGCCCATCGGCACCTTCTTGCGCATCTGGGTGATCACGCCGTTGCCGTCGAGATCGTCGAAGCCGTCCTCGTCGACCCGGCCGTCGCGATCATCGTCGACCGGGTAGACCACCGTGCGCGGGAAGTTCGCGGTGGCCGGCTCGTTGAACCAGCGCCAGCGGCCGTCGGGATTGACCACCGGCACGAGGTAGAAGGTCGCGCGATCGAGCAGCTCCGTGACGCGGTCGAGCGTGCCGTAGTTCTTGAGCGCGAAGTCGAGCATGTAGAGCGTCGCCTCGGTGCCCTGGACCTCGTTGGCGTGGGTGTTGCCGTCGACGTACATCGCCGGCTTGGTGTCGTGCGCGCCGGTCGCTGGATTGGTCAGGGTCACCAGCCAGATCGCGCGGCCCTCGGCGCTCTCGCCGATCGACTCGAGGGTCACCCAGTCGGGATAGGCGGCCGCGTAGCCGCGCAGATGCTGCTCGACGAGATCGACGTCCATCAGCGTGTTCCAGCGCGGCGTCGGCGGCGTGGCGGCGGGCTCGAGTGGCGCCGACGCGTAGGCGAGGCCGGGCGCTGCGAGCGTCGCGACGAGCGCGAGCCCAGCGGTGAACCGGTTCACGGGGGCGAAAAGACGACGGATCATCGACGGCTCCTGGGTAGAACGGTTCGTCGCGTGGTGGTGGCAAGCGGCGGCGCGCATCAGCGATCACCTCCGGTCAGGGTGACGGTGCCGGTCGCCCGGCCCGCGGTTTCGGTGTCGACGGTGACGCGCACGGTGGTGCCAGCGGCGGCGCGGATCACCCACTCGCCCTCGATCGTGCCGACGCGCGCCGCCAGCGTCTCCGCGGTGACCGCGGGCTGACCGGTGATGAGCGAGATGCCGTCGGTGACGTCGAGCACCAGCCGCACCGGGCGGCGCGCCTTGGCGCGCACCGCCATGTCGGTGTGGGTCGGCAGCGCGTCGGGGTTGGCGGCGATCGCGCGCACCCGCCACACGTCGCGGCCGAGCGCGTCGGCGGTGACGCTGCGCATCTCGACCGTCGGCAGCTGGCCGGCGATGTCGAGCACAGTCTCGGTGTGGACGACCAGATGCGGTTCGAGCATGGCCCGGGGCGGCGCGACCGACGCGAACGGATCGCTGCCGCCGACCTCGGCGCGCGTGCCGTCGCGCAGGGTGACCGGCGTCCACGGGCTGACGGCGTCCGGCCGGTGTTCGTCGTGCCAGGCCAGCACCTCGCGCTGACGCTTGATCTCAGGCGAGTCGTCGGCCGACGCGGTGCCGCCCGCGCCGCCGCCGCCGTCCGCCGCACCGTCATCCGACGCGCCCATGCGACGCGCCATCTGCGCCATCTGCGCCGGCGTAACCTGACCCGAGACGATGCGCTCTCGCAGACCGGCGGCAGTGAACTGCGGCGGCGCGCCGATCGACTGCAGGAACGCGGTGATCGCGTCGTCCGACAGCGCGCCGAAGGCTTCAGCGTCCATCGCCTCGAGGCGCGCCAGGGTCAGCGGCGCGTCGCCGCCGGCGGCGGCTTCACCGTCCTCGCTGGCCGGGGGTGCGGGCTTCGGCACGCCCCAGACGTCGAGCTCGACCGCAAGCGCACCGAATTGATAGTAGAGCCACGGCGTCAGTCCGCCTTTGCGGTACTGCTCGGCCGCGCGCTCGACGTCGAGCCCGGCATCCTCGAGCCGCTTCTTGTACGCCTTGGCGAGCGTGCTGATCCGCTGGCCGTCATCGCCCTCGAGCTTGGTCGCCGGACCGGCGCCGAGGAACTGTGCGACGTCGTTGGGCGTCAGGTTGTTCTGGACGACGAGCGGCTGGTCCTTGACCTCCGCCCAGATCTCGTCGAGGGTGTAGTCCTTCTCTGGATCGAGGCCAAGGAACCCGGCAAAGCGGGACGGTACGCGGAAGGTCAGGCTGCCGAGATCACCGCCGCTGGCGATCGGCCGCGGCGTCGCGAGGAAGTTGTTGCCCGGTCCGTAGACCACGGCAGACGCGATCGCGCGGCGTGCGAAGAGGGCATCGAAGACCGCCTTGACCTCGGGCGCCACGCCCGACCACGGCCCCGCGGCGCGCTCGCCGTAGGGAAAGGCCTGCGGGAAGTTGTGATCGGGCATCAGCGCGATGCCGGGATCCTCGTTGTGCATGCCGTCGCCGTCGTTGTCGTCGCCCTCGCGCATCACGCGATGGGTGCCGACCCAGCCGCGCTCGGCGTCGGCGCGCACCATCAGCCGCGGCTCGTCGGGATGCGGCAGCCAGCCGCCGTCGGGATCGGGAATGCGCAGCCAGGTGATGCGGCCGTCGCCGTCGAGATCGTCGTAGCCGTCCTCGCCCAGGAGGCCGTCGAGATCGACGTCCATCGGCCAGTCGTTGGCGGTGCGCCGCTGCAGCACCGCGCCGAAGAGGGCGTCGTGGGCGTCGGGATTGAGCACCGGCGCGATGTAGAACGTGCGTGCGCGCAGCAGCTGCGCCACGGTCTCGGCGTGGTCGGGTCCCGGCGCGAGCAGGGTGTCGAGCAGATGCAGGGCAGCCTCGGTGCCGGCGTGATGATCGCCCGAGACGTTGGCGCCGACGAAGACGCCCGGTCGCGCGTCGGCGTCGACCGGGCCGTCGCCGGCGACGGTCACCAGCCAGATCGGGCGATCGCCCGCCGAGCGGCCGATGGTCTCGACCTGGACGCGATCGCGATGCGACGAGGCGTGGCGCTCGACCATCTGACGCACCGCGTCGAGATCGTGGTAGCCGTCGTAGGGTGCCGCCGCTGCCGCGGACGGCAGCAGCAGCGCGAGGCCGAGAACGCCAGCGGCGCCGAGGCCGAGCTGGCGGCGTGGTGAGAATGAGCAAATCGACGATCGAAGCACGGGATCTCCTTGCAAGCGATGAGCGGCGGTGGGGTGGGGATGGAGGGCGGCGACGAGGCAAGCGCATCGCCAGCAGCCGTTGGGATCGGCTCCGAGAGAGGACGTGGGGCGCGGCCGTGCGGCATCGCGCCGCACACAATGAGCGGCTGTCCCTTCTACGGCGACAAGGGCCATCGGGTTGCGTCGGCCTGCGCACCGCCGTACGATCCGCGACGATGACCGCATCCGCTGACGCATCCCCACCCTCTGCAAGTCTGCCGCTGCCCGCCAACCAGCCCGCGCATCGCGTGCGCCTCAAGCCCAAGCGCGACGCTTCAGTGCAGCGCCGCCATCCGTGGATTTTCTCGCGCGCGATCGCCGACGTTGCCGCGCTCGGCCGCCGACGGTCGGCGCCGCCGCCAGCCGCTGGCACCACGGTGCGCATCGAGACCCACGACGGGCGCCCGCTCGGCGTGGGCGCCTACGCGCCGACCTCGCAGATCGCGGTCCGCGTCTGGACGTTCGCCGCGGACGCCGACGCCGAGCGACCGATCGATGCCGATTTCGTCGCCGCGCGGCTGGCGCGCGCGATCGCGTCGCGGCGCCGCGACGGCCTGCGCGACGACGACGTGCCGCGCGGCGGGCGCCGGGTCCACGCCCCATCCGCCGGGCGGCCGGGCGGGGTCGTCGAT
>JBCCOR010000096.1:0-11029 GCA_039025295.1 Acidobacteriota bacterium | reverse complement strand
GCCCGCGCCGGCGGACGCCGCCCCGGTCAGCGGCAGCGCAGCGGACGCCGCGAACACCTCGGCAAGCGCTCCATCCGCACCCGAGCCGGCGCCGCCGATCGCCGCGGCCGCGGACGCATCAGCCGACAGCGACGACACGAGCACCGACGCGGCCCTTGCGGCAGCCAACACGGCCAACAGCGCCGTGATCGTGCCGCCGAAGCAGCTCGAGGTGCCCGCGCCGCGCTATCCGCCGCAGGCGATGCGTTTGCGCAAGGAGGCGACCGTGCTGCTCAAGGTCTACGTCGACGAGCGCGGTCAGGTGCGCCAGGTCGAGCCGCTCAGCCGGCGCGAGATCGGCTTCGGCTTCGACGCCGCGGCGATCCGCGCGGCCCAGGAGGCGACCTTCCGCCCAGCCACCCGCGACGGCGAGCCCTTCGCCATGTGGACGACGCTCACGATGCGCTTTCGCCTGAGCAACCGCTGAGCGCGCGGCGGCGGCGGACGATCGCTGCGGCGAGCACGGCACCGAACGAGAAGAGGGCGATCGTCAGACCGATCGTGAACGGCACGTTGCGGTAGCGCACCGTCACCTGCCGCGCACCCGCCGGCACGTCGAGCACCATCTGCCGCGTCGCCGCGTCGAACGCGGCCGCACCCATCGGCGCACCGTCGACCGACCACGTCCACCAAGGCAGCGGCGCCAGCGCCAGGCGCAGGACGCGCGCGCCGTCGCCTGGCGGCGCATCCGCGCCCGCCGCATCGATCACGATCTCGTTGATGCCCCACACCGCGTCGACCGCCGTCGCTGGACGATCGGCGTAGGAGATCAGCGGCAGCGCGCGCGTGAGCTCGGCGACGAGCACGTCTGCATGGGTCCGACGCACGGCGATGCGTCCAGGAAAGGCGTCGAGACTGGCGCGCAGATTGGGCTGATCGGGCAGCAGCAGCCAGCGCACGCCCCACAGCTCGAGCTGCTGCAGCACGCGCGGCTCCAGGCGGTAGCGGAAGATGTTCGAATACTCGAGGTGCATGGCCAGCGCCAGCGATTCGGCGCCGATCAGCGGCTCGTAGCCGCCCATGTGGTAAACGCCCGCCAGGGTGGCAAAGTGGAACGGCAGCAGCCGCTCGATGCGCGGATGATGCGGATGCATCCACATCGACACCACGCGCCCGGACGGCCGCACCGGATCGCGCGCGCCGAGCTGCGCCGCGACGTCGTCACGCAGCGTCTCGACCGGCGCCACCAGCCGATTGGGTCCGAAAGGCTGACGCCACGCCGGCACGGCGACGATCGCGAGCTGCAGCGCGAGCGCAGCCACCAGCGCGCATGCCACCGCCGCCGGCGCCCGACCGCGACGGCGCGCCAGCGCTTCGGCCGCGCCGCCGGCGGCGACGAGCCAGAACACCAGCGCGATCAGGAAGAGCTTGAAGTGCCAGCGGAAGCTGGAGTAGAGCGGCACGTGGTAGAGCACGCCGTGCAGCCGGGTGCTGAGCAGCAGCGCGCAGCCGCCGGTGATCAGCGCCGCCAACAGCGGCCGCAGCCGCGGATCGCGCAGGCGCGACGGCAGCAGCAGGCTGGCGAGCAGGGCGAGCACCGGCAGGCCGACGTAGAAGAGCGCACCGCTCGCCTGGTGGATCGCCCCGTCGACCATGCGCAGGATCTGCGCCTGGGCGAACGCGCCGAACGGCATCGTGTTCGAGATGAACTCGTCGTAGCCCAGGCGGGTCGCGCGGTAGGCCGACGCGCGCGCCGCCTCGAGCATGGGCACCAGCAGCGGCGCGGCGAAGGCGCCGGTTGCGAGCAGGGCCAGCGCGTAGGCGCGCACGGTCGCCCAGGCCGCGGCGCGCATCTCGCGCCGCAGCAGCCAGCCGACGACGATGTAGATGCCGTCGAAGGTGGCGGCGAGCACGGCGTATTGCACGTAGCCCTGGAGAAAGAGCAGGGCTTTGACCCCGGCCAGCGCGACGATCGCGTTCAGCGTCGGCCGTCGGATCAGGCGTTCGAGGCAGAAGAGATTCCACGGCAGCAGCGCCGCAACGTAGCCGATCAGCAGCCAGCTGCGCGCGGCCAGCGGCACGAACGGCGCGGTGATCCACAGCAGGCCGCCCGCGCTCGCGATCCAAGGCCGTGCCCCGTGCAGCCGCAGCAAGACGTGCATGCCGAGGGCGGCGACGATCAGGTGCAGCGTGACGAGGATGTCGGGCAGCGCTCGCAGATCGCCCAGCAGCCGCGCGATGAGCAGGCCGAGATACGCGGGCGGATAGAGCGCCGCGGTCTGCCCCATCGCCAGATGCGGCTGGCCGAGGTACTGATGCAGGTTGACGTGCGGCAGCGTGCCGGCGTCGAACACCGCGCGCGCGTTGTGGCTGAGAACGGGCAGATGGTAGGTGACGTTGTCGTCCCAGAGAAAGAAATACGGCTCGAGCTGCTGCAGACCGAGGCCGTAGGCGAGCGCCGCGAGGGCGGTCACGAGCAGCCATCGGCGCGCATGGACGGCCGCGACGCGCGCGTCGGTCATCGCGCTGCGTGCGCGCTCGCGCGGCGCATCGAACCGTGTGGTAGCCTCCCGGGCGCATCTCCCGCATGCCGATCTGCGCGAACGCGATCCGCGTGCATCCGTCCCAACCGAGGAGGCATCGACGTGAAGCTGGGTGACGTCCTGAAGAAAGAGCGAGAGGCGTTCGGCCTTACCGTCGAGCAGATGGTGGCCGAACTCGACATTCCGGCCGAGCAGTACGCCGAGCTGGAGAACGGCACGTCCGACGCGGAAAACTGGGGGCCGACGCTGGCGCAGATCGCCATCGAGCTCGAAACCCCGACCTCACGGCTGCTCGCCGACAGCGGGCGCGCCGAGGACACGCGTCCGGGCCAGGCCGGCGAATTGATCGCCAAGCACCGCGGCCGCCGCGAGAAGAGCGAGGAAGATCTCGCCAGCGCGATCGGCGTCGACGCGGACACGCTGCAGCAGATCGAGTCGGGCGAGTCGCCGATCGAGACGATCGGCCCGATCCTGCTGCGCTTCGCCGAGGTCATCGAACAGCCGGTCTTCAACCTCTTCTACCCCTGCGGCCTGCCGTTCCAGGAGCTGGACGACTATCCGTGATCCGCCGCGCGGCGCGGCGGTTTGCGTCTGCGGTCCGAGCCTGGCGATGCCGCCGGACGGATCCGACAGCGGCCAATAGCATTCGGGGCCATAGCATTCGGGGGATGCGATCGCGCATCCCCCGAAGTCGTTCTGGGCTCGATGGATCGGGCGCGGTGCGCCCGGCGCCGTGAGCGTCAGTTCTCGCTGGCGCTCTCTTCGGCCGCGGCGGCCTCGGCGTAGGCGCGCGCCTCGGCCTCGAAGTCGGGAATCTCGAAGCCCAGCTCGTCGTGGCAGAAGGTCTTCCAGGCATCGGTCACCTGATCGAAGACGATGTGCTCGTCGATGAAGATGCCATCGGTGACGATGTAGGTCTCCTGGATGTAGAGGATGTCCTCATCGTTCAGCTCGGTGCGCGCCGCGGCGCCGTCGCTGTCCTCGTCGGTCTCCTGATTCAGGTTGTCGAGATTCGGCTCCCAGCCCGGGAAGGCCTTCAGATCTTTGACGTGGTAGGCCTTGCAGTAGTTGCCCATCTCAGCCATCGGGAAATCTCCTCAGCGCGTCGGATCGCGGTTGGTCTCGTTCGGCGGTGGCCGGCAGCATAGCGGATCGGCCGGCGACGGATCAACGCGCGCCGGCGCGGCGCTTGGCCTACGACCCGCGCATTCGAGACAATGGCACGTCCGACCTTGTCCACCGCCGGAGATCCTCACCGTGGCCGCCATCCGTCCCCTCGACCCCTACGAGATCCGCGTCCTGGGCGTCCTGCTCGAGAAAGAGCAGACCACGCCTGACGCCTACCCGCTGACCACCAACGCCGTCGTGGCCGGCTGCAACCAGAAGAGCAACCGCAGTCCGGTGCTGCAGCTGACCGAGACCGACGTCACCGAGACCCTCGACCGCCTGCGCGAAGACGTGCTGGTGTGGCGTTCGGCTTCTGCGCGCAGCGAGCGCTGGGAGCATCGCCTCGACCGCCGCTGGCATCTCGATGCGCCGACCAAGGCGGTGATCACCCTGCTGCTGCTGCGCGGCTCGCAAACGCCGGGCGAGCTGCGCACGCGCAGCGCGCGCATGCACCCGTTCGGCTCACCGAACGAGGTCGAGGCCGTGCTCGAAGCGCGCACCTCGGGCCCCGACGCGCTCTTCCGCGCGCAGTCGCGGCGTCCGGGCCAGCGCGAGGTGCGCTGGGATCACATCGTCGGCACCGAGGCGCCGGCCGACGCCGTGCCGGAGGACGACGCTGAGGCCGCGGCGCTGGCCGCCGAAGTGGCCGCCCAGCGCGTCGCTGGCCCGAGCGGCGCGACATACGCGGGGCGCCTCGACCAGCTCGAGCAGTCGCTGGCCGACGTGATCGCGGCGCTCGACGTCCTGCGCGCGGCCCACGACGCCCTGCGCACCGAGCACGACGCGCTCGCCGAGGCCCATCAGGCGCTGCGGATCCGCCTGGGCGACGCGTAAAAAAGCGCTTCGCGCCTCAAAAAGTTGACGCGCGCGCGACACAAATCGCATCGATTTGCGTGTACATCCCGGTAAGACCGCGCTGCACAGCGGCGGTCCTCGGTCCGTCACGTCCGTCGGGCCGTCTCGACCGAGGAGAACCGCCCGATGTCGCAACCGACCGATCTCTACGACCGCAACTTCCGTCAACTCTTCGCCAATCCCGACTTTCTCGCCGATCTCCTGCGCGCCTGGCTGCCGGGCGACTGGATCGACCATCTCGACTGGTCGACGCTGAAAGCGCATCGGGAGGTCCACGTCGCCCCGGGCCTGCGCAAGCGCGAGGCCGACATGATCTGGCGCGTCGCGTGGGTCGATCCCGAGGGCGACCCGCAGGATCCTGCGTCGCGGCACGACGTGATGATCTACCTGCTGCTCGAATTCCAGCAGAAGGTCGATCCGGGGATGGCGATCCGCATGGGCCTGTACCAGCTGCTGCTTTATCAAGATCTGCGCAAGACAGGCGGCCTGCGGCGCGGCAGACGACTCCCCGCCGTGCTGCCGATCGTGATCTACAATGGATCAGGGCGCTGGACCGCATCGCGAAATCTCAGCGCGCTGATCGACGATCGCCCGGCCGTGCTTCGGCCGTATCGACCGAACGTGCACTACCTGGCGATCGATCTCAACGAACTGGCGGCATCCGGTGAAGCCGACAACCTGGTCACGCTGCTGAGCCGTCTGGAGCGCAGCGAGAGCTACGCGGCGCTGCGGCGCCAGATCGTTGCGCTGGCCGAGATGCTGCACGAACGTCAGCTGCCGGACATCCGCCGCGACGTCGCAGACTATCTGCGAAACGCGGTACGCAGCGAGCGCACGGCGGATGAGATCGAAGACCTGATTCAACTGTTGGAGGATCCGAGCATGCTGCGGGAATCGCTGGCGCGCTGGAAGAAGCAAGACATCGCCCTGGGACGCGCGCTCGGTGAGGAAGAAGGGCTGGCCAGGGGCATCGCCATCGGGGAGCGCCGAGGCTTCGAAGCCGGGCGCCAAATGCTGGCCGAGGTCCTGATCGAGCTGATCGAGACCCGCTTCGGCGACGCACTGCCCGGCGGCGACCTGCGCCAGCGCATCGACGACGCTTCTGCGGAACAATTGCGCGTCTGGTCGGCGCGCGCCCTGCGCGCCGACGCGCTCGAGGACGTCTTCCGCAACGCGTAGGCAAGCCGGTACGTCGACGCGCACGACGACGACCCGCCCATCCGAATCGCCCTAGCCGCGCTCCACCGGCGCCACGCGCGGTGTGCGCAGGCCCTCGGGATCGAGCCAGCGCTGCCAGCGCTCGACGTCCGGACGCGTCCAAGCGTGATCGGCAGCGCGGGCCCAGTCGGCTTCGGCCCGCGCGCGCAGCGCATCGGCACGCTCCGGCTCGTGCAGCGACCGCAGCCACAGAGCGCTGCCGCGCATCGCGAAGCGGCTGGGGCGCGGCGCCGACGTCCATGCCGTCATCAGCGCGTCGAAGCGGTCGAGCAGCGGCAGCGGATCCAGGCCCGTGCGATGGCGCGCATAGGCCCACAGCAGCAAATAGTCGGCCTGCGACGTGGAGAAATCACCGCCCGGCGTGAGTCCGTCAAGGTGCAGCCCAGCCGGACGCAGGGCCGTCAGCGCCGCATCCGGCGCGTCGTTGAGCAGCTGCCAGTGTGCGCGGGCCGACGCCAGATCGAGATGCGCGGCGTTCAGATCGCCGCGCTCCGTGCCGACGTCCCAGTCGGCGAACGCCGTGAGCGCGGTGGACGCCTGCGTCAGCCGCGTGCGCGGATCAAAGCCGCGCTCCATGCGAAAGATGGCACCGTCGAGCAGCGTGCGGATCAGCATCGTGCGAAAGAACACCACGCGCGGATTGAGCACGCTCGCCCGCTCCAGGCTGCGCGTGGCCTGCTCGATCAGGGCATCGGGATTGCTGCCGGCCAGAAACGCCGCGTAGCCCCGCTGGGCGTAGGCCAGACCGAGCTCGCCCGCCGCCCACGCCGCCTTGGGACTCGCCGCCCAGGCGCGCGCGTAGTGCCGCTGCGCCAGCTGGGCGCTGTCGCCGAACGGACGGCCGAGCCGGAACTCCGCCTCGCTGCGGCTGTAGAACGCATTGGCCAGCAGGTAGTTGGGCAGATAGCCGTCAGGCTGCTGACGCACCGCCCAGCGCAGATGATGCGCCGCACGCGCGAGCGTCGGGATCGGATCGAGCCCGTGCGCGTTCTCGCTGCGGGCGCGCATGTCGAGGGTGAAACCGAGCCACGAGCGGGCCAGCGTGTGATCGGGCTGGCGCACGAGCGCGCGACGAAAGTTGGTGATCGCGAGATCGTAGAGTGGACGCGGATCGCCGAGCACGCCGAGCTGCACGCCGCGGCTGGCGTATTCGAGCTGGATGTCGCCCAGGGTGGTGAGCACGTCGGGATCGTCGGGCGCGAGCGCAACCGCCCGTCGCGCGTGGCGCAGGCCCTCGGCCAGGGCGCCGGTCGAGTCGCGCTGATTCAGCAGCTGCTCGCTGTAGGCCCAGTAGCGTTGCACGAGCGCCAGCTGCTGATGCGGACGCGGATCGTCGGGCACGATCTCCATCGCCTGCTGGCAGCGCTCGTACGCGCGCGTGTGATGCCGTGCGATCGCCTCGTGCGGCGCGCCTGCATGGCTGCGCGCCTGCACCAGTGAGACATCCATGCCGCACAGGCCCAGATAGGCGCGTACGTCGCTGCCGGCCGACGCGATCGCGCGCTCGTACGCCGCCGCGGCGGCCGCGCAGTCGGTCGCGCCGGCGTCGGGCTCGCCGTGGACCGCGACGCGTCGACACGCCCGCGCGTGCACATTGCCTTCGACGATATACGTCTCGTAGAGCCACGGCAGCTCGGCGCGCGCCTGCGCGACGCGCCGCAGCGCGCGCGCGTCCTGCTGCTCGTGGTAAGCGATCAGCGCCTCGACGTAGGCCGCCGACGCCGCCTCGGCGCTGCGTCCGCGCTCGAGAAATGCGAGCACGCGGTCGTGGTAGGTCGCCCGCGCGGCCTCGCGGCGCGCCGCCCGCAGCTGGGCATCGCCGATGCGGTTGGCCTCGAGCCGCGCTTCCGCATAGCGCTGACCGAGCGCCAAGCCCAGGGCATAGGCGACGTCGGGCGTGCGGAAATCTGCGGCCCACGCACGCTCGAGATGATCGACCGCGCGCTCGTGGATCTGCAGCGCGAGATAGCCGCGACCGATGGCGTAGTGCGCCGGTCCGCGGCCGCCGCCGCTGAGCGTCGGCAGCTCGCCTTCGAGCTCCGCGATGCGCGTGCGCACGCGCGCCTTGTCGGCGCGTACGTCGCGCCGCTGGCCCATGTAGACGGCGCGCAGCGACCAGCCGAGATCCTTGCCGATCGGGCCGTAGTGCTGCACGTAGGCGATGCGCTGGTTGGCGCGCACCTGCTGGGTCACGACCAGCGCGACGGTCGCGACCAGCGCGATCACCAGCGGCACGAACCACGCGCGGTTGCGGCGCGCGACGCGGTAGGCGCGATGCGCCAGGCTCGGCGGCCGCGCGGTCACCGCGCGACCGGCGCGCGCACGCTCGAGATCGGCGATCAGCGCGCGCATCGACGGATAGCGCCGCGCCGGATCCTTCTCCAGGCATTTCAGGGTGACGTTCTGCAGCGCGCTCGGCAGCTCGGGCACGAAGCGGCGCGGCGGCGTGGGCGCGCGCTCGAGGGTGCGAACGAAGAGATCGAGGTTGTTGCTGCCCTCGTCAGCGAACGGCGGAAAGCCGGTGAGCAGCTGATAGAGCACCGCGCCCAGGCCGTAGACGTCGGTGCGCGCGTCGATGTTGCCGCGGCCGCGCACCTGCTCCGGGGCGAGATAGGCCGGCGTGCCGACCACCTGGCCGACGTGGGTCATGGCGGTGATCTTCGGGTCCCACACCAGGCCGAAGTCGATGATCGTCGGCCGCGGGCGCCCGCCGTCGTCGATCCGCACGAGAACGTTGGCCGGCTTGATGTCGCGATGCACCAGGCCGGCGTCGTGCGCCGCCTGCAGGCCGTCGGCGATCTGACACACCAGGTCGATGCGCTGGGGCAAATCGAGATAGCGCGCGGCGACGTCGAGCTCCTCGCCCTCGACGAACGGCATGATCAGGAACGGCTGGCCGTCGCGATCGCCGACCTCGTAGATCGGGCAGATCGCCGGATGGTCGAGACGCTGCTGGGCATCGGCCTCGCGCAGCAGGCGCTGCACCAGGCTCGGATCGTCGTGCCGCAGGTACTTCAGCGCCACGTCGGTACCGCGCGTCGGATCGTGGGCGCGGTAGACCTGCGACGTCGCACCGGTGCTGACCGGCACGGCGGTGGCAAAGCGGCGGGGATCGTTGGACGAGGACATGGCGTTGGGTGGCAGCGAGGGCGAAGCGTCACAGCAGCCGCGCCCGCTGCGCAGGCGGCTGATGAAAGGGACCGAAGATAGGACGACGTGAAACGCAGTACCTGAATCCTACCAGCCGTCCGACGCGTCGCGGGCTAATCGACGACGCGATAGCGGGCCGGATCGATGCCGAGCTGGCGCAGCTTGCGCTGCAGATTGGGCCGCCGCACGCCGGCCTGGCGCGCCGCGGCCGACACGTTGCCGGCGCAGTCGCGCATCAGCGCTTCGAAATAGCGGGTCTCGAAGCGGTCGAGCTGCAGCTGCTTGGCCTCGGCGAACGGCAGGCGCGCCGCGGCGTCGGCGTCGACGGTCGCCGCGCCATCCGCGCGATCGGCCGGCATCGCGTCGCCGTCCGCGGACGCCGCAGCGCGCAGCTCCGCCGGCAGATCGCCGCGCCGCACGCGCCCGCCCTGGCGGAAGATCGCCGCCCGCTCCATGGCGTTGCGCAATTCGCGCACGTTGCCCGGCCACGGATGGGCGCGCAGCGCCGCGATCGCGTCGTCGTCGAGCGCGATCGACGACGGACAGCCCGCGGCCTGCAGGAACGCCCGCGCCAAGAGCAGCACGTCGTCGTCGCGCGCGCGCAGCGGCGGCAGCGCGATCTCGACCACCCGCAGGCGGTAGTAGAGATCCTCGCGGAACGCGCCCTGCTGCACGGCGGCGCGCAGATCGCGATGGGTCGCCGCGAGCACCCGCACCGTCACCGCCCGCGGCGCGCCGCCGCCGAGCGGCTCGACCCGGCCGTCCTGCAGCACGCGCAGCAGCTTGGCCTGCGCCGCGGCCGGCATGTCGCCGATCTCGTCGAGAAAGAGCGTGCCGCCGTCGGCCTCGGCAAAGCGGCCGACGCGGTCGCGGTCGGCGCCGGTGAACGCGCCCCGGCGGTGGCCGAAAAGCTCGCTCTCGAGCAGCGACTCGGGCACCGCCGCGCAGTTGAGGGCGACGAACGGGCCGCTCGGGCGCGGGCCGAGCGCGTGCAGGCGACGCGCGATCAGCTCTTTGCCGGTGCCGGTCTCGCCGGTGATCAGCACCGACGCGCCGCTCGGCGCCACCCGCGCCAGCTCGTCGAGCACGCGCAGCATCGCCGCGCTCTCGCCGATCAGCGCGCCCGCGCCGCGCAGTCGGCGGACCTCGTCGCGCAGCTGGCGGTTCTCGCGCCGCAGCCGACTGCGGTCGAGCGTGCGCTCGACGATCCAGCGCAGCTGCGCGATGTCGTAGGGCTTGGGCAGGAAGTCGGCGGCGCCCGCGCGCACGGCGTCGAGGGCGGTGTCGAGGGTGGCGTCGGCGGTGACGATCACGATCGGCGGCGGCGACGGCAGCGTCAGCGCGCGCTCGAGGGTGGTGCGACCGTCGAGGCCGGGCATGCGCAGATCGAGCAGCACCAGATCGATGCCGGTGTCGGCCTCGAGCACGGCCAATGCCGCGTGGCCGTCGGCGCATTCGCGCACCCGGTAGCGGCGGCCGAGGGCGCGCACCATGGCGCGGCGGGCGGCGGCTTCGTCGTCGACCACCAGCAGAGTTGCCGCCGTCGACGCGTCGGGATCGGCGGACGGCGAGTGAGCAGCAGCGTTCGATGCGCTCATGCGCGGACCTCGGTGGATGCGGTGGATGTCGACGACGGGGACGATGTCGGCGATGCGGACGATGCGGACGACGCGGCCGGCGCGTCGACGCGGAAGAGTACGTCGCCGTCGTCGGCCTCGGCCGCGATCGCGCCGCCGAGCTCGGCGACGCGGCCGGCGACCAGCGCCAGGCCCAGGCCGGTGCCGTCGGCGCGCGCGCCGACGAAGGGATCGAAGAGGCTGCTGCGCACCGCCGGATCGATGATGCCCGGATTGCGGGTTTCGAAGCGCGCACCGCCGTCGGCGCGCGGCGCGACGCGCACGTCGACGGCGGCGCCCGTCGGCGTGTGGGCGACGGCGTTGAGCAGCAGGTTGAAGACGATCGTCTGCCAACTGCCGACCGTGCCCCGAACCGGCGCGACCGCATCCGCCGCCGGCAGCGCGGTCTGGATCGTGATGCCGCGCCGGCGCGCCTCGGCGCCGAGCACGTAGGCCACGCTGCGGGTCAGCGCCACCAGGTCGGTGGCCGTCTCGTCGCCG
>JBCCOR010000095.1:0-11043 GCA_039025295.1 Acidobacteriota bacterium | reverse complement strand
TCGACGTCGGCGTCCGACTCGCTGGCCGCGCTGAAGGCCAAGATGGGTATCGCCGACGGCGGCGGCAGCGCCGACGGGGCATCCGGCGCCTGATCCCGACGCAGCATCCCGATCCGGAGAACGGATCGCGACGCAGGCGGCGCTCCTCGCGGGGCGCCGCCTTTTGCGTTTCATGAAGATCCTTGTTCGATCGATGGATGCGCATTCGCGATTGTGCGCATTGGCGATGCGCTGGGCCCGCCTGATTCTTGCGGCAATCTTAACGGTTCCCTCACAGACTGGATCTATCGTAAGCCTACCCCGCGCGGCGCACACCGTTCCTCGCGTACCCGTCGAAACCCACCGACGGTCGCCTACGTGCGCGTCGCCGCATCGCAACGCAATCACGCAGTTCGCACCGCTCACCCCGTTCGTCATTCAGCCAACAGACGAAGGAGAATCACCTATGCGCTTTGCTCCGTCCTTTCGGTCGATTTGTGTCCTCGGACTCGCTCTCACCCTGTCCGCGCCGGTCGCGGCGCAGGTCGAGGTCGATGAACGCCTGCCGGAATACGAGCCGGTTCAGGGCGTCTCTGGCACCATCAAGAGCGTCGGTTCCGACACGCTGAACAACCTGATGACCCTCTGGGCCGAGGCGTTCAAGAAGCAGTACCCGAACGTCCAGGTCGAGATCGAGGGCAAGGGCTCGTCGACCGCGCCACCGGCGCTGATCGCGGGTTCGTCGAACTTCGGTCCGATGAGCCGTCCGATGAAGGACAAGGAAATCGACGAGTTCGAGAAGCGCTTCGGCTACAAGCCGCTCGCGGTCAAGACCTCGATCGACATGGTCGCCGTCTACGTCAACAAGGACAACCCGATCGCCAAGACCGGCATGAGCATGCCGCAGGTCGATGCGATCTTCTCGAGCACCCGCAAGGGCGGTCACGCCAGCGACATCAACAGCTGGGGCCAGGTCGGCCTGTCGGGCGCCTGGTCCAACCAGCCGATCAGCGCCTACGGCCGCAACTCGGCGTCAGGCACCTACGGCTTCTTCAAGAAGCACGCGCTCTACAAGGGCGACTACAAGGACTCCGTGAAAGAGCAGCCGGGCTCGAGCGCCGTCGTTCAGGGTATCGCCAGCGACAAGTTCGCCATCGGCTACAGCGGCATCGGCTACAAGACCGCCGACGTCGAGGCCATTCCGCTGGCCAAGAAGACCGGCGAGAAGCCGATTCCGGCCACCGCCGACACCGCCGCCACCTATCCGCTGGCCCGCTTCCTGCTGGTCTACGTCAACAAGAAGCCGGGTGAGGAACTGGATCCGCTGCGCCGCGAGTTCGTCAAGATGATCTTCAGCCAGGCGGGCCAGGAAGTCGTCGTCAAGGACGGCTACCTGCCGGTCTCCTACGAGATCGCCAAGGCCACGCTGGCCGATCTCGGCATCGACATCGCCACGGACTACTGAGTCCGCTGACCGCGCGCCGCGCTTCGGGCGGCGCGCGGTTGTGCGCGCCGGATTCGCGTGACTGGCTCAGCCGCGCGGTCCGGCGCGCTTGATTCTTGCGGATGCCCCGCCGCGCACCCTCCTTCATCGACCTGGTAGCTCGCCGTTATGGATCCCGACAACGCCCCCCATCGTCCGCCCGCCTCGGCCGGCGCGGGCTTTACCGGCCGATCTCGCCGCCGCACCACCCGGCGGTCGGTGCTGATCATCGATCGCCTCTCGCGCCTGTTCATCACCGTCGGCGGCATCGGCACGATCCTGGCCGTCATGGGCGTGGGCGTCTTCCTCGTCTCGGTGGTGCTGCCGCTCTTCTTCTCGGCGGACGTCGAGGGCGAACATGATTTCGCGGGTCCGTGGACGGCACAGAACCCGCCGCTCAGCTTCGCGGTCGACGAATACCGCCTGCTCGGCTGGGTGATCAAGACCGACGGCCAGATTCGCGCGTTCCGCCTCGACGACGGCGCGGACGTTTACGAAGAGACCCTCTTCGAAGACGGCGAGGTCACGGTCTCGTCGTACCTGCCGACCGACAACCTGGTGATGTTCGGCCTGCGCGACGGCAGCATCCAGGGCGTCAAGATCGGCTTCGCGACCGAGATCGTCAACGCCGACCGGGTGCCCGCGGAGATTTGGTCGCAGCTCGACGTCGACGGCAACCCGCCGGTGACCTACGACCGCGGCGTCGCGCAGCGCACCGTGCAGGGGCAGGTCCGCATCCAGCGCCTGCAGGTGGAGCCGACGCGGCGCCTGGCGTTCGCCAACGGCCCGATCCGCGCGCTCGACCACGTCGTGCGCAGCAGCGGTCCGCTGCTCGTCGCCCTCGCCGAGCATCCCGCCGCGCCGCCAGCCGCCGCCGAAGACGCCGCTGCCGGCGACGCCGGCGCAACGGTGGGCGCCGAGGCCGAAGCCGCCGCGGCCGCGGCCCAAGACGCCGCGCCGACGGCCGACGCACCGCCGATCGCCGCCGCGCCGACGGGCCCCGCGCCGATGCGCCTGGCGCTGATCGTCGGCGAAGAAGACACCAACTTCCTCACCGGCGTCAGCGATCTGAGCTACGGCGAGCCGATCGACCTGCCCTACGAAGGCACGCTCGACGACGCGGCCGACTACCTGCGCCTGACCGGCGCCGGCGGCGATCTCTACGTCGCCTGGCAGAGCGGTGACGTGCTGCGCTACAACCTCGACGACGTCCGCGACGCCTTCGTCGCCGAGCGCGGCCGCCTGACGCCCGAGGGCGTCGGCCTGTCGTCGATCGACTTCACGCTCGGCAACAACACGCTGATCTGGGGTGACGAGCGCGGCCGCCTGCGCGGCGGCTTCACCACCCGCGCCGAGGACTACACGGGCGAGACCAACATCCTGACCGTCGCCGCGCCCGACCGGGTGCTGCGGGTCTTCGTCGCCGCCAAGGAGCTCGCCGCCGGCGGCGGCGACGCGGTCCACGCGCTGACCTCGTCGACCCGCTCGCGCCTGCTGCTGTCGGGCGACGCGGCCGGCGTCGTCAAGATGTTCAACGTCACCAACGCCAGCCAGCTGATGCGCTTCGACGCGGTGCCGGGCCAGGCGATTCGCCTGCTCGCCATGGCGCCGAAGGAAGACGGTCTCGCGCTGCTCACCGACGACGGCGTCTGGGTCGCCGATCTCGATCCGCGCTATCCGGAGGCCAGCTTCCAGGGCCTCTTCCGACCGGTCTGGTACGAGGGCTACGCCGAGCCCGAGAACATCTGGCAGTCGTCGAGCGCCTCCGACGATTTCGAGCCCAAGCTCGGCCTGCTGCCGCTGATCTTCGGCACGCTCAAGGCGACCTTCTACAGCATGCTCTTCGGCGCGCCCCTGGCGCTGCTGGCGGCGATCTTCACCAGCGAATTCCTGCATCCGCGCGCCAAGTCGGTGTTCAAGCCGACGATCGAGCTGATGGCCAGCCTGCCCAGCGTCGTCCTCGGCTTCCTCGCCGCGCTGGTGTTCGCGCCGGTGATCGAGATGATCGTGCCGCAGACGCTGGCGCTGTTCATCACCGTGCCGCTGGCGATCCTGTTCGGCGCCTACGTCTGGCAGCTGCTGCCGGCGCGTACGACGATCCGCTATCGCGACTACCGCATCGCCTCAGTGGCGGGCATCGCGCTGCCGCTCGGCGTCGGCGCGGCGTTCGTCGTCGGGCCGCTGCTCGAGGGCATGCTGTTCTCGGGCGATCTCAAGGGCTGGCTGGCCTGGGACGGCGATCCCACCCGCGCGGACCGCTTCGCCAACGCGACCGGCGGCTGGATGATGCTGATGCTGCCGCTGGCCGCGCTGTTCGTCGCCTGGCTGCGCGGCAAGGTGGTCAAGCCGGTGCTGCGCCGCCGCGGCGGCGGCCTCGACCGGCGCGGCTTCGCCCTGCTCGATCTCGGCGCCTTCGCCGGCAGCGCGCTCGCAGCCTTCGTGCTCGCCTTCGCGTTCTCGGCGATCCTCAACGCGCTCGGCTTCGACCCGCGCGGCTCGTACGTCGACACCTACAGCCAGCGCAACGCGCTGATCGTCGGCGTGGTCATGGGCTTCGCGATCATCCCGATCATCTACACGATCGCCGAAGACGCGCTCTCGGCCGTGCCCAGTCATCTGCGCTCCGCCTCGCTCGGCGCCGGCGCGACGCCCTGGCAAACCGCCGTCCGCATCGTCATCCCGACCGCCACCAGCGGCCTGTTCTCGGCGCTGATGATCGGCCTCGGCCGCGCGGTGGGCGAGACCATGATCGTGCTCATGGCCGCCGGCAACACGCCGGTGATGGATTTGAACATCTTCGAAGGTTTCCGCACGCTCTCGGCCAACATCGCGGTCGAGCTGCCTGAGGCGGTGCGCGGTAGTACCCACTACCGCACGCTCTTCTTGGCCGCGCTGGTGCTCTTCGTCATGACCTTCATCGTCAACACCGTGGCCGAGGTCGTTCGGCTGCGCTTCCGCAAGAGGACCAGCCAGCTGTGAGCCAGACGCCCGATCCGTCCGTTCCCGCCTCCGGCGCGTCGTCCGACGACGCCGCCAGCTGGAAGAAGCGTCGGCCGCGCGCGCGCACGTCGCTCTTCGCCGCCGGCGAGCCGATGGTGTGGCTGACCGGTGGTGCCCTGATCATCTGTTTGGTCATGGTCGTCGGTCTGCTGTCGCTGGTGCTCTATCAGGGCCTGTCGACGTTCTGGCCGCAGCCGGTGATCAAGGTTGAAACCCCGCGCGGACCGTTCATGGGGGAGATCACCCGCATCAACGAGTACGTGCCGCGCGCCGACGCCTTCAGCGATCTGCCGACCGAATGGCAGGCGAAGGTCGCCGACGCCGTCGAGATGTCGTCCTACGGCGAGATCCGCCGCCGGCTGATGCGCACCGGCAACTTCCGCCTGACCCAGAACCATTTCTCGTGGATCGAGGATCCGATCGTCGAGCGCGAGGAGCGTCCCGCGTGGGCGATGGTGGTCGAGCGCATGGAGTGGGGCCGGTTCTACGGCGAGCTCGAGGCCTTTGCCTACGTCGTCATGCTGGAGTCCGGCGGCGATCTCGACGCGCTGATCGCCGAGCAGTCGGGCAGCGGCGCGCTGCGGCTGGTGGTCGAGACCAACCAGGGCATGACCGTCGCGCCGCTCGCCGAGCGCGCGCAGCACGGTTCCGACATCGTCGGCGTCGCCCGGCTCGAGACCGATCTCGAGACCGCGTGGGCCGACTACCACGATTACCACGACGAAGTGCGCGCCCGCTGGGAGAAGCGCCGTCATCTCGAGAAGCACGACACCGGCGAGATCAACCATCGCCAGGAGCAGGCCCGCCTGACGGTGCGCAAGGCCGAAATCGCCCTCGACGGGGCGCGCGCCGACCGCAACGAGGATGCGATCGCCCGCGCCGAGTCGGCGCTGGCCGACGCCCAGGCCGCGTTCGAGCAGGTGCGCGCCGAGGGCAACGAGGCCTTCACCGAGATCCGCGGCCAGATCGATCAGATCAACCGCGAGAACAGCCGCTATCAGGTGCTTTTCCTCACCGCTGGCGAAGGCGCGCTGCCGCCGCGTTTGGCGCTGCTGCGCCTCGACGAGATCGTCAGCGCCTACCCGGCCAACCGCATCGGCTTCGGTGGCAAGCTCGGCGTGTACATCGAGCGCTGGGGCGAGTTCCTGACCGCCGAGCCGCGCGAGGCCAACAGCGAAGGCGGCATCTATCCGGCGATCTTCGGCACCGTCGCGATGACGCTGATCATGGCGATCGCGGTCGTGCCCTTCGGCGTGCTGGCGGCGCTCTATCTGCGCGAGTACGCCAAGGCCGGCCCGGTGGTCAGCGCGGTGCGTATCGCGGTCAACAACCTGGCCGGTGTGCCCAGCATCGTCTTCGGCGTCTTCGGCCTCGGCTTCTTCTGCTATGTCGTCGGCGTATCGATCGACGAATTGTTCTTCGAAGCCCGCCTGCCGAACCCGACCTACGGCAAGGGCGGTCTGCTGTGGGCGTCGTTCACGCTCGCGCTGCTGACCCTGCCCGTGGTCATCGTCGCCACCGAGGAAGCCGTCGCCGCGGTGCCGAATTCGATGCGCGAAGGCTCCTACGCCTGCGGCGCCTCGAAGTGGCAGACGATCCATCGCATCGTGCTGCCGCGCGCGCTGCCCGGCATCATCACCGGCATGATCCTGGCGATCGCCCGCGGCGCGGGCGAGGTCGCACCGCTGATGCTGGTCGGCGCGGTCAAGCTCGCCCCCGAGCTGCCGATCGACGGGGTGTTTCCGTATATCCACCCCGAGCGCAGCTTCATGCACCTGGGTTTCCACATCTACGATGTAGGCTTCCAGAGTCAGAACTCCGAGGCCGCCAAGCCGATGGTGTTCACCACCACCTTCGTCCTGATCACGATCGTCGCGACCCTGAACCTCGCGACCATCTGGCTGCGCAGCCGCCTGCGCAAGCGCTTCGCCGGCGGCCAGTTCTGATGCGCCCCGCCGCGATGGCCCGCCCGACGACCCGCCCGCCCGCTCACAACCATGGATGAACCGACGATGAGCCGCGTGACCGCACCCCCGACGACCAACGGACGTCCCGCCGACGATCCGCTGGAGATGATCAGCCGCGGTGAGACGCCGCCGAGCGAGATCCACAGCGCGCTGCAGAACGCCGACGCCGTGGTCGAAATCGACACCTTCCGCCTGTGGTACGGCGACAACCAGGCGCTCTACGACATCAGCCTCGACGTGCCGCGCGGCGAAGTGACGGCCCTGATCGGTCCGTCGGGCTGCGGCAAGTCGACCCTCTTGCGCTCGGTCAACCGGCTGAACGACCTGATCCCGATCGTGCGCATGGAGGGCGACATGCGCCTCAAGGGCGACTCGGTCTACGGGCCGTCGGTCGACGTGATCGAGCTGCGCAAGCGCATGGGCATGGTGTTCCAGAAGTCGAACCCGTTCCCGATGAGCATCTACGAGAACGTCGTCTACTCGCTGCGGATCGACGGTGAGAACCGCAAGTCGGTGCTCGACGAGGTGTGCGAGCGCAGCCTGCGCGGCGCCGCGCTGTGGGACGAGGTGAAGGATCGCCTGAACGATCTCGCCCTCGGCCTGTCGGGCGGTCAGCAGCAGCGCCTGTGCATCGCGCGCGCGATCGCCGCCGAGCCCGAGATGCTGCTGATGGACGAGCCGTGCTCGGCCCTCGATCCGATCGCGACGATCAAGATCGAGGAGCTGATCGACCAGCTGCGCGGCGCTTACACGATCCTGATCGTGACCCACAACATGCAGCAGGCCTCGCGCGCGTCGGACAACACGGCCTTCATGTACCTCGGTCGCCTGATCGAGTACGGCCCGACCGCCGACATCTTCACCAACCCGCATCTGCGCGCGACCGAGGACTACATCACCGGCCGCTTCGGCTGAGGCGGGGGATCAGCGGCGCAATTGATCTCGGAGGCGGGCGTAGGTCTGGTCGAGCAGATCCCAGGTTTCCTCGATCATCCGCAGGCGCTCGTCGAGGGTTTCCGTCCAGTGCTCCTGGCGGCTCGACTCGACGCGCATGCCGGTCATGCGGAAGGTGAGTCCGTCGAGGCGGAACGACGTCGTCGGCGTGAGCAGCTTGGCGGCGAGCACCTCGGCGCCGCGCTCGACATAGCGGTGCAGCTCCGGCAGCACGGCGCCCGACAGCGTGATCCGCGCGTCGGGTGCCTGCAGCTTGACGTAGCCGGATTCCGGCTCGATCATCAGCCCGCGCTCGCCCAGCAGATGGCGCAGGAAGCGGCAGCCGAGGGCCGAGGCGCCGGGCTCGAAGCTCTCGATCAGCGGACTCTCGAAGTCGGGTTCGCCGAGGTCGATCCAGGGCGTCTTGAACGCCGCCACGAGGCCGATCTGACGCAGCAGGGCCATGATCGTGCCGAGCGCGGCGTTGGCCGTGGTGCCGACGTAGAGCGTCTCGCCGTCGATGCAGCATTCGATGATCTTGGAGCGCGGATTGGCGTCGACCACCAGCTCTTCTTCGGCCTGCTGCTTGAGTCGCTTGCGCTTCTTCGGGCCGACGCCGGTGGCGCCGGTCATCTCGAGCTCGGCGTAGATCAGCTGCTTGAGCCGCTCTTGCACGGCGGTCGGGTCGGGCTTGACCGTATCGAAGCGCACGCGGAAGAACCAGCGCCGCGCGCCGGCCTCGTAGGGTGCACCCGGATCGAGCGGCACGACGCCGATGCGCTCGCGCACCTCGGCCCGCGCCGGAATGGCCTCGAAGCGGATCGGTTCGAAGTCGATCTCGTCGGGAACCGGAGAGACGGTGAAGCGGGTGATGGAAGCTGCGCCGGAGATGATGCCCATGGTCGGTCCTGTGCTGGTCAAACGGTCGCGACAGCGTATCGATCCGTCGAAGGAAGCGAAAGAGGTCGATGCCCGCGCGCCGCGATGGACGGCCCGCGTCCTGTAGACTGCTCGCGATCGAACCCCGATGGATTCCCGGATCGCGACTGTTTATGTCCTCGAATGCTTCCGCCCCCGACGCCGCGTCGGACGACGCGCTGACGCCGCCCGCGCGCTATGCCACGGCGCTGCCGGTGGCGTCGGGCGGTACGGCCGAGGTCTACCGCACGGTCGACACGGTGCTCGGCCGCGAGGTGGCGCTGAAGTTCCTGCGCCGCGACGATCCGCTGCAGGTCGCGCGCCTGATGCGCGAGGCGCGCACCCAGAGCCGCCTCCATCATCCCGGCATCTGCCGCATCCACGGCATCGGTGAGCAGAACGGCCGGCCGTACATCGCGATGGGGTACATCGACGGCGTCGAGCTGCTCGAGGGCGTCGCCGCGCGCGACCGCGCGGCGCGCATCGCGGTGCTCTGCGACATCGCCGAGGCGATCGCGGTCGCCCACGACGCCGGCCTGGTGCATCGCGATCTCAAGCCGTCGAACATCCTGATCACCGACCGCGACGGCCGGCCGCAGCCGGTGGTGGTCGACTTCGGCCTGGTGCTCGACCGGCACGAGGAGGGCGAGGCCCTGACCCAGCTCGGCCTGCCGACCGGCACGCCGCGCTACATGGCGCCCGAGCAGGTGGCCGCGCGGCGCGACCGCATCGGACCGCCGACCGACGTCTACGCCCTCGGCGTGATCCTCTACGAGCTGCTGACCGGCGACGCGCCATTCGGCGACCTCAGCACGATGGACCTCTACCAGGCGACGCTCCATCAGGCGCCGCCCGATCCGCGCCGCCGCGCGCCCGAGCTGCCCGAGGCGCTGTCGGCGATCATGCTGCGCTGCGTCGCCAAGGAGCCGTCTGCGCGCTATCCGAACGCGCGCGCGCTGGCGGTCGATCTGCGGCGCTATCTCGACGGCGAGCCGGTGATGGCGCGGGCGCCCTCGATGATCGACCGCGCGCGCGTCACCTGGCGCACCAGCCCGGCCCTGCGCGCCGGCCTGATCGCGGCCTGCCTGGCGGCGGTGGTGCTGGTGTGGCTGCAGATTCGGCTCGCGCGTCAGGGCGAGTACATGGCGCGCTATGCCGGCGTCGGCCACGATCTGGCGTGGACGCTGCGCGCCGAGCGCATGAGCGATCTGCACGACATCCGCCCGGCGACGACGCGCCTGGCCGCGCGCCTGGGCGCGATGGAAGACGAGCTCGCCACCCTGCCGGCGATCGGCCGCGGTCCGCTGCAGACGGCGATCGGCCAGGGCTACATCGCACTCGACGAGGACGACAAGGCCCGGGAACATCTCGCCAGCGCCTGGGCCGCGGGCGTGCGCACGCCCGAGACCGCCTACGCCCTCGGCCTGATCCTCGGCCGCGACTACCAGCGCGGGCGCGATCGGATGCGCTACCGCGCCGACGCGCCGGCGCAGCTCGCCCGGCTGCGCACGACCCTGCTCGACCGCGCCACGGCGATGCTCGGCCAGGCCGAGACGGCCGACGGCCTGAGCCCCGGCTACGTGCGCGCCCGGCTGGCCTACTACCTCGAAGACTGGGACCGCGCGCTGACCCGGGTGCGCCGCGTGCAGGAGGAGCAGCCGTGGCTGTACGAGGCCCATCTGCTCGAGGGCGACATCCTCGCCGACCACGGCGGAATGCTGAAGGACATCGAAGGCATCGAGCCCGCGTGGAAGGCCTACAACGAGGCGATCGCGGCGTACGAGCACGCCGCGGCCTCGGCGCCGAGCGATCTGCGCACCCATCTCGGCCTGTGCGAGGTCGGCGCGTCGCAGCTGGCGATCGCGCGGCGCTGGAAGGAAGCGACGTTCCCGCGCGCACGCATGCTGGCGTTCGACGCGTCCTGCCGGCGGGCGATCGCGGTCGATCCCACGCATTCGGCGCCGTGGCGCCAGCGGGCGCGATTGCTCCTGTCGTGGTCGCGCCACCAGTACTGGGTGCTCGGCGAGAATCCGATCGGGGCGCTCGACGAAGCGCTGACCTACGCCCGCGCCGCCGTCGTGCGCGATCCCGACGACCCGCTCGCGCATCACATCCTGGGCGAGACCTACATCGAGCGCGGTGAAGGCATCGACTGGGAGATCCTCAACCGCGATCCGCGTCCGCGCTACGCCCTCGCGGCCTACCACTACCGGCGCGCGCTCGCGCTGCGGCCGAACCATCCGACGCTGCTGCGCATGCTCGGCGGCTCGCAGTACCTCGGCGCGCTCTACGAGATGCACAACGGGCTCGATCCCACGGTGTCGCTCGAGCGCGCGCTGCCGCCTCTGCACCGCGCGCTCGCGATCTGGCCCGGCGCCTACGGCATCAACCACTCGGCGGGGCGGGCCTATTCGATGCTGGCCTACGCGCGCTACAGCCGCGGACTCGACTTCTACGACGCCACCGAGCAGGCGCGTCGGCACTTCGCGACCTCGCTCGCGATCGAACCGCGCAACGGCTGGATGCACAGCAACATCGGCCGTCTCTACGAAGATCAGGCCGGCTACGCGGCGCTGATGGGCGGCGACGGCGCGGCCTGGAGCGATCAGGCGCGGGCCTACCACGCGCGCGCCGTGCAGCTCGATCCGCTGGTGATCGACCTGCGCGTCAACCTGCTGCAAAGCCTGGCGAGCGAGCTGCATCGCCGCATGCTGAGCGGCCGCGACGCCGACGCCCTGATCGCGCGCGCGCGCGCCGAGCTCG
>JBCCOR010000094.1:0-11057 GCA_039025295.1 Acidobacteriota bacterium | reverse complement strand
TCTTCACCTTCGACTGGGATCCAGGAACCGGCGCGATCACCGAGCGCTGGGCGCTGCGCGATCTCGACGGCTCGGTTCTGACCGTGTACGAGACCGAAGGCGGCAACGCGGGGACGTGGCGCTGGACGCAGGACTACGTCTACCGCGACGGCACGATGCTGGCGTCGCGCGTGCGCTTCGACGATGGGTCGATCGGCGTGCGCGACACCGTCGTGGATCACCTGGGGACGCCGCGCCTGATCGGCGATCGTTTCAACGGCCTGCGCACCCAGCACGTCTTCGGCTTCGGCGAACCGACCGATCTGGCGGCGTCGATCGGCGACCCGGAGCGCAAGCGCTTCACGGGGCACGAGCGCGATCTGGGTACGCTCAGCGGCGCTGGCGGCGTCCAGGTCGAACTCGATTCCATGCACGCGCGCTTCTACAGTCCGTGGACGGCGCGATTCCTGAGCGTTGATCCGGCGCGCGCGAGCGTTCGGCTACAGCGTCCGCAGACGTGGAATCGCTTCAGCTATGCGTACAACAATCCGGTCACGCTGGTGGATCCGGATGGTCGCGTGCCGATCCTCTTCAAGACGGCGGTGAAGCTGGCCATCAAGGGTGGCGATATTGCCGCAACGACGGCGGGCATCGTCGCGGATGCGAAGACGCTGGCGTCGCCGGATGCGTCCTCGGATGAGCGCATGTTTGCGGCAGCATCTCTCGCATCTGAAGTGCTGTCGCCTTTCTCGGTTCGCGATATCAAGTCCGGAATGAATGCTGCTGACATGGCTGGAGACGCAGCTTCTGGTACGGGCCGAGCCGTCGACGCAGCAGACGCGGTACAAGGTGTCACAGCCAACGGTCAACTGAGTCGTCTCGGGCGTGCAGGCAAGGGAAAAGGCATTCGGTTGGTTCACGGAGACGCGCATGATGCCCGCGGATTGTTCGATCAGCTGAGAGGGACCAATCCCGTTACCGAAGTCAAACCGGGCGTTTTCATCGCGCGTGGTCGCAGCGGTGGTACCGTGACGTTTCGGTCTGTTTCCAAGAGCGGTCCGCCAACCATCGATGTTCACGGCGTCGAAGAAGCTGTGCGGAAAATCAAATTCGTGAGCGAGTGAATGACGCACTCGATCCGATCCGTCGCACCGAAGGTTGTTCGTTCCGCCTGGGAAGAAATTTTCAACAGCAACGACCCGTTTGTCTGGCCTTTCCGAAGCCAGTTCTTGGAAGGCCGGTTGGCGTATCCGACGGATGGCTATCACTTGACGAAGGAACAATTCCTGGCAGTCTCGGCGGCTTCGAAAGAGCTGGGCGAGGAAGGGTTTTATTTGTCCGTCACCGAGTCGGAAGGTTTGTCGTTTCTAGACCGGCCCTGGGGTCACTGGCTCAGCAATACCTCCACCTATGAGAAATACGCCGAGTTATCACTGCCTCTGGAAAACGCAATGTATTCGCGGCAAGGCCGATGGGGGGCGATTGTCTCGCATGAAATGCATGCGCTGATCGCGGGGCCACCGCGGTTTCTGTCGGCACTCGACGCGCGGTACCCTTCGTGGGAAATGGATATGAACGCACTGCGCAGCGATTGGCCAAGCGGCGTCGATATGGACTGGCTGGCGCAGATGACCAGCATGCTGCGAACAGGATGAAGCGCGGATCGGGGGCGTCGGCGAGTCGCGCCGAGCTATTGATGACCTCAGCCGTCGTCGGCGTCGAGGCAGCGGGCCAGGAGGAGGCGGGCGAAGTCGGTCATGCAGGGGCGGAGGGTGCGGGGGAGGCTGGCGCGGCGGGCGGCCAAGCGGGCGACGAGCTCGTCGGTGCGGGCCTCGAGGCCGTAGCGCAGGCGCAGCAGGTTGCGACAGCGCGGACGGGTCTGGTCGATCAGGACCGCCAAGATCTGGCGCAGCGCGCGACGACCGTCGAGATCGAGGCCGCCCGGGCTGAGCTGGGCGAGAATCGTGCGGTCGATCGTCTCCACCACCCGGCGCTGACGCCGACGCCAAAACAGCAGCGTGCGCAGATGCAGCGTGCCGGTGCGCGCCGACGCCTGGCCGCGCTCGTCGTCCTGGTCGTGGAGGCTCTGCAGCGCCTCGTGCAGCGGACCGTCCTCGCCGTCGTCGTACGCGCCGCCGATGAGCATCGCGAGCTGCGGACGCAGGGCGTCGAGCAGCCGACGAAGCGGCGCGTGCGGGGCGCCGAGCAGGGACGCGTCAGGGCGCGGGATGGCGCGCGACACGCTGTGCGACGACGAAGATGAGGACGACGGATGCATGGGCAGACGAGGAATCTTGCAGTGGGTGGACGTGAACGATACGCCAGATTCTATACGACCTTTCTTCTGCTTTTCATATCGCTAGATCGTGAATGCTACGATGCGCGGCATGGAGCGACTCGACGCTTTCGACGCCGTATTCTTCGACTGGGATGGCACCGTGATCGACTCGATCGGCTCCGTGGTGGGCTGCGCGCTCGACGCGCTGCGCGACTGCGGGCTGCCGCCGGTCGATGAGGAACGCATCCGCCACACCGTCGGCCTGGGCCTGCACGACGTCATGGCCCAGCTCCTGCCCGACGGCACGCCGGCGCAGCGCAAGGACCTCGTCGAGGCCTATCGCCAGCGCTGGATTCATCACTACCGCGGGCGCGCGCTGCTCTATCCGGGCGCGGAGGAGGCGATCGCCTGGCTCGCCGACCACGATCGCCTGCTCGCCGTCGCCACCGGTAAGGGGCGCGGCGGACTCGATCACGATCTCGAGATCACCGGCCTCGGCCGCTTCTTCCACGCCACGCGCACGGCCGATCAGAGCCGCCCGAAGCCGGATCCGGCGATGGTGCTGGAGCTGCTCGATGAGCTCGGTCTGCGCCCGAATCGGACGCTGATGGTGGGCGACACGACCTACGATCTCGACATGGCGTCGAGCGCGGGCGTGCCGGGGGTTGCGCTGCTGCGCGGCGCGCATCCCGAAGATCTGCTGCGCAGCCGCGCCCCGCTCGCCTGCCTGCCCTCGATCGCCGATCTGATCGGCTGGCTGGCCGCGTCGCCCGACGCCTCCTGAGCGCCGACGGCTATTTGGCCGTGCTGTAGCCGGCGTTGGCGCGCGCGGGGCAGGCCATGAGGGTCTGCGCGCGGGTGCGCGAAGCCGCCGATTCGGCCTCGGCCTGGGCGCGATCCCAGCCGCCGTCGGCAGGGAGCCAGCCGGCCATGTTTTCGCGGATCAGCGACGCCAGAAAGTCGAGATGGTCGGGGGCGTCGTTGAGGCAGGGGATGTAGCGGAAGCGCGAGCCGCCGTTTTCCTCGAAGATCTCGCGGTTCTCGCCCTCGATTTCCTCCAGCGTCTCGAGGCAGTCGGCCGAGAAGCCCGGACACATCGCGTCGACCTGCTGCACCCCCGCGCGCGCCATCGCTTCGAGCGTGCGGTCGGTGTAGGGCTTGATCCACTCCTCGCGGCCGAAGAGCGACTGGAAGGTCACCTGGTACTGCTCGGGATGCAGATCGAGGGCCTCGCCCACCAGTCGACCGGTCTTGTGGCACTGGCAGTGGTAGAGATCGCCGTTCTCGAGATAGCGCTGCGGAATGCCGTGGAACGACATCACCAGCTTGTCGGGCTGGCCGCCGTCGGCCCAGCGCGCGCGCACGCGGTCGGCGAGCAGCGCGATGTAGCGCGGATCGTCGTGGTACTGCATGATCGTGCGCACCTCGGGCACCCAGCGCAGGTCCATCAGCGCGCGCGCGAAAGCGTCGAACGCGGCGCCCGACGAGGTCGAGGAATACTGCGGGAAGAGCGGCAGGAAGACGATCCGGCGGCAGCCCTCGGCGCGCAGCTTCTCGAGCGCCGACGCCATCGACGGATGGCCGTAGGTGGCGCCGAAGGCGACGTGCAGTGGCTGCTCGATCTGCTCGCGCAGGCGGGTTTCGATGCCCTGGGTCTGGCGCTCGGTGATCAGCAGCAGCGGCGAGCCCTCGTCGGTCCAAACCTCTTCGTAGGCCTCGGCCGACTTCTTCGGTCGGGTGCGCAGGATGATGCCGTTGAGGATCAGCTTCCACGCCGGCTGCCAGAGCTCGATGACGCGCTTGTCGCTGAGGAATTCGCCCAGATAGGGCCGCAGCGCCGCGGCGGTCGGTGCCGCCGGCGTGCCAAGAAAGGCCAGGAGGACGCCCAGGCGCGGGATTTCGCCGTGGCGGAAGGTCGGTTCGCCTTGAAAGAAGGTGCGTTCGAACATGTCGGGCGGTTCGTGATCAGGTGACGAATGGATGTTGGATCGGGGCGAGCGCGGACGCTCAGGCGGCGACCGCGCCGTCGAGCAGGGAGAAGACCTCGTCGACCTGTTCCCAGCCGACGCGCATCAGGTAGTCACTGCGGCGGCCGTAGGATTTGCGGCCGAGGATGTAGAAGTTGGGCTCGGGATTGCGCAGCGTCTCGGCGCCGAGGCTGGTCTGGTCGAGGCAGTCGCCGCCGCCGCCGCTGGCGCCGAGCAGCGCTGCGGCGAGCTTCATCGGTCCAGCGGTAGCGTAGCACTCGTGCACCTGCAGCTGGCGGTAGATGCGGAAGTCGGGGGCGTGGCCGGTGAGCGAGAGGATGCGGTCGACGCGCAGCATCTCGGCGGTCGGCGCCTCCTGATCGTCGGGCATCGACGGACGCAGCGTGCAGTGCAGGCCGCGGTCGGTGACGACCAGGCCGTCGATCACCAGGCCGCGGCGGACGGTCACGCCCGGCGGCGTGTCGTGGATCAGGCGATGCGCCTCGGCGGTGAGGCGCGCGCGCTCGGGCAGCGGATCGTCGCCGTCGCCGACGCCTTCGCTGGCGCCGCGCAGTACCCAGATCAGCTCGGTGCCGGGATGCTGGCGGGCGAGCGCGGCGAGCGACCGCGCGGCGGTCTGCGCCGAGCGTCCGCCGCCCACGAGCAGGGTGGTGCGGCCGGCGTAGTTGCCGGCCTCGGCCTCGATGTCGGGCAGCGCGCGGACGATGTGGCCGGCGGCGGCGGCGGCGTCTTCGCCGAGCGCCGGGATGCCGTCGGCGCCGAGGGCGTTGGCCAAGGTCGCGCCGGTGCAGTCGAGGACGGCGTCGGCGCTGGCCGTCCACTGGTTGGTGTGGTCGTCGAGCAGCAGCCGCAGCGGACGCGCGCCGCGCGCCGGATCGCCGATGCCTTCGTGCTTGAGATAGCCCTCGCGCGCGATCGCCTTGACCTGCGCGCCGAAGCGCAGCTGCGGACGCAGCTGGGGCAGGCGCGCGATCGGCGCGAAGACCTGTTCGATCAGCTCGGCGCCGGTCGGGCACGCGACCGGATCGTCGGGCACGCTGCGGCCGGCGGCCTCGAGCGCGCGGCGCATGCGCGGCGAGACGCTCATCGACCAGGGCGTGAACAGGCGCACGTGGCGCCACTGCTGCACCGCGCCGGCGACGTGCGGGGCGGCTTCGTAGAGGGTGAACGCCCGGCCGCGCTCGGCCGCGGCGAGCGCGGCGTCGAGGCCGGTCGGGCCGGCGCCGAGAATGGCGAGGGACTGCGGGGTCGAGGGCATGGTCGGCTGGCTCCCGGGCGTGGCGAATGGACGGATGAACGATGCGCGGCGTCAGAAGCGCGAGTCGGCGCGCTCGCGGGCGGGCAGGATCTCGAGGCAGGTGGTCCACCAGCCGGTGAGGATGGTCTCGATGAACGGCGCGGGCAGCGCCTCGCGCCGCATCGCCTCGGCGAGTCCCGCGTGGTCGTAGACGAGCGGGCGGATCTCGATGCCGAGCGGGGCGTCGGCGTCCGCGGGCGCGCGCACGACGGCGTACCACACGCAGGTTTGGCCGTCGTTGGCGGGACGCCCGATCACGCCGACGTTGACCACGTCGCGCCCCGACGGCAGCCGGCGGTGCCAGGCGAGGCCGGTGTGGGTGCAGAGGACGGCGTCGCACTGCGCTTGATCGCAGAGCACCTCGAGGTAGGCGTCGGGCGTGGTCGAGTCGAAGAGGACTTCGTTGACCCGACGCGGCGAGCCGTGGATCAGGAGCAGCGTGCGATCGCCGATGCGCACCCGCCGCCGCGCGGGCTGCTCACCCATCCAGCGCTTGAAGCCGTCGGAGCAGTTGCGGGCCGTGTAGCCGTAGGAGATCACCGCGTAGTGGTTGTCGCGCGGATCGGCGTAGCCGCAGTTGCAGTCTTCGGCGCCGCCCGCGAGCGACTGCTCGTAGTTGCCCTGCACCAGGCGCACGCCGCCGCCGGCGGCCGCGTCGGGATCGGTCATGCGCGGGAAGATCTGCTCGGGCTCGGGGCCGAAGCCGCCGAGATCGCCCAGGCAGTAGACCGCCTCGGCGCCGAGGGCGCGCGCCTCGGCGAGCACGGCGTCGAAGGCGAAGTAGTTGCTGTAGACGCCGCCGAAGACGACCGCTGTGCGGAACGAGCCCTCGACCGGCGTCGCGTCGTCGACGCGCGGGGCGAGGTAGTCGGCGATCGCTGCGTCGCGCCCGTCGGCGTCGAGCCGGCGGCCGTAGCGCTGTGTCTCGCGCGCGAAATCGCCCAGTGGCACCAGCCGTTCGCCCCAGGTCGCGTGGCCGCGGTGGGCGGTCAGCTTGGCGCGGGTGGCGTCGTCGTGCGCGCGCTTGGCGGCGCGGCGCTGCTTCGCCTCGTGGTCTTCGGGAATGCGGTTGGCCATGGTCTGCGGTCGGCGATGCGCCTCAGGTGCGGCAGCTCACGCCGTGGACGTGGCACGTCCAGCAGGCGGGATGGTCGAGCGGGAAGCGGTCGAGCGTGTCGGCGAGGGTTTCGCCCATCCGCCCCGACGGCTCGTTGACCAGGATCGGGCAGACCCACACGCCGCGGCCGGTGACCATGCGGCAGCTGCTGCACTGCAGATGATCCCAGCCGCCTGGCGGCGCGTCGTCGCGGCCGAGGCGCTGCCACGATGCGTAGGCGCCGCCGCGCTCGGCCTCGGCGCCGATCTGGAAAATCGGCATGATCTTCAGGCGCGGCTTGTCGATGCCGCGGTCGCGCAGCAGCTGGAAGAAGCGCTCGCGGCCGGTCTCGGAGGCGTTCTCGGCGTGGACCTCGGTGACGGTCAGGACCGGGTTGAGGCCGGCGGCGACGAGGTTGTCGACGCCGGCGAGGGCGCGCTCGAAGGTGCCCGGGCCGCGGATCGCGTCGTTGCTCGCGGCGTCGTAGCCGTCGAGCGAGACGCGCAGGTCGAGGCCGTGCGGGCTGGCGTCAGCGAGGGCCGCGAGGCGCCGGCAGCGCGCGGCGTCGAGCAGGAGGCCGTTGGTCAGCACGTTGGCCGGGCCGACCCGCAGCGTCGCCTCGAGAATCGCCTCCATCTCGGGGTTGAGGAACGGCTCGCCGCCGGTGAAGTAGTACTCCTTGACGCCCAGCGTCACGGCTTCGGCGAGCCGCGCCTCGACCTGTTCGAGGGTCAGGAAGTCGTGCGTGCGGTTGGTCGGCGAGCACGAGATGAAGCAGTGGCTGCAGGCCAGGTTGCAGACCGTGCCCGCAACCTGGAACCAGAGCGTGTCGAGGCTCTGCAGGCGCACGCGCGGCGGCGCGCCCGACGGACGCGCGGCGTCGGTCGGCGCCGGCGTGTCGTGGGCCTCGTCGCGGGCCTCGTCGGGCTGGATGCGCAGCGCCGGTGCGGCGCCGCTCGGGGTGTCTGCGTCCATCATCGCTCTCGCTGTGCCGCTGCGGGCCAAGCTGCGCTCAGCAGCAGCTGCCGTCCGGCGCGCAGGTCGGACCGCTGGCCTCGGTGGTGGCGTCGTAGTCGAGCCCCTTCGTCTCGCGCGGATCGCGCAGCGCCGTGCGGCTGCAGTCGAAGGGCTGGGCGTCGTCGAGGTCGATCGACGCGCGCGGCTCTATTAATGCGAACTGCTCGGCGTAGGGCGCCTGGCGGTAGAGCTGATAGGTCTTGTCGCACACCGCGTAGCGCTGGCCGCGCTGCATGCGATGGCCGTCGTCGTCGAGCACCTCCTTGAACGGACCGAGGTAGACGACGCCCTGGTTGCGCTCCCAGCACGGGCCTTCCTTGCCCTTGTAGGCCTCGATCGTCAGCGAGCGGAACTCGATGCCCTCGACGGTGCGCCAGGGCTCGCTCTGCCACTCGACGACGCGCACGCCGTGGAAGCCGGCGTCCTCGAACGCCTGCAGGAAGCCCGACTCGGTCAGCGCGCCCGAGATGCAGCCGCTCCACAGCGCGGGATCGTCCTGCATCGCGGCCGGCACCGGCTCGTCGCTGACGATGTCGGAGATCACGGCCCGTCCGCCGCGCTTGAGCACGCGGTAGATCTCGGCGAAGAGCTTGGCCTTCTCGGTGCTGGCGACCAGGTTGAGGACGCAGTTCGAGACCACGACGTCGACCGAGTCGTCGGCGATCATCGGCGCGTCGCGGCGCAGGGCGTCGGCGACGGCGCCGGCGGCGAAGTAGTCGGCGGCGTTTTCGATCGGACGCGCGGCGAGCGTTTCGTCGAAGCGGTCGAGGTCGAGCGCCAGGTCCTGGATGTGGCCGCGGCGGAACTCGACGTTGCCGAAGGACGGACCGCCGTTGGTGATGCCGTGCTGCGCGTTCAGCCGCTGCGCGACAATCGGCGCGGCGTCGCGCGCGACCTGCAGCATCTCGGGCGTCATGTCGACGCCGATCACGCGGCCGGTCGGGCCGACCACCTGCGAGGCGATGAAGCAGATTTTGCCGGTGCCGCTGCCGAGATCGAGCACCGTTTCCCCGGGCTTGAGATGCTTCGACGGATCACCGCAGCCGTAGTCGCGGGCGATGACTTCTTCGGGGATGACTTCGAGATAGCGCGGATCGTAGTCCACCGGACAGCAGAGCGCGGCCTCCTGGGCCTGGGCGGCCTGGCTGTAGCGATCTTTGACGGCGGTCGATGCGGCGAGTGCGGTGTCCATGAAACGGCTGAGCTCCTAGCAGGGGACGGCGATGACGAACAGGTCGCGCAAACGGTCGTGAAAAACGAGCGGTGGCGCAACAACGACGCTACCACCGCGGCTCGATCGGTGCACGTGTGCACCCGATCGGATCTTTACAGATGGGCTGCCCGCGGTTACGCCTCGGCGTCGGGAAGTGCGTCGAGCAGCCGGGCGACGGCCGGAAAGTCCGAGGCGTCGAGATCGCCGCACGAAGCGATCAAATCGTCGAGCCGCCCGGTCTGCCACTGGCGGTAGACGCCGGCCTTGAGCCGCAGCTGCACCTTGTCGCACAGCCGCACGAAGCGCGCTTCGCGCGTCTCGCACGCCTGGTATTCGTCGAGCAGCGCGGCGGCGCGGTCGCCGAGCGGCGCGAGCAGATCGCGCGCCACCAGCTTCTCGGCGGCGAGCTTGGTGGCGCGCGGCAGGTACTTCGTCGCCGGCCGCGGCAGATCGCCGGTGCGCACCTCGGCGAGGTCGTGCACCAGCGCCATCGCCATCGCCCGCGACGCGTCGACGCCCTCCTCGGTCGCCAGCGTCCAGACCAGAAAGGCGAGATGGAAGCTGTGCTCGCTGATCGACTCCGGGCGGTCGACGCCGCGCATGGCGTAGCCGATGCGCGGCAGGCGGTCGAGCGCCTGCAGCTCCTGCAGCAGCGCGATCAGCGACGCGTTGGCTTCCATGTGTCAGCTTCCATCCGTTCAGAGCACGCTCGTGCCGGGCGGCACGAGTGCGTCGATGCGCGCCAGCTCGTCGTCGGTGAAGGTCACGTCGAGGCAGGCGAGCGAGTCCTCGAGCTGCTCCATGGTGCGCGGCCCGATGATCGCCGAGGTCACGGCCGGATGGCGCAGCACCCAGGCGTTGGCCAGGCGCGCCAGCGGCACGTTTTTCGACTCGGCGATCTCGATCAGCGACTCGACGATCTCGATCCGCTGCGCGAACACCGGCTTGTCGAGATCGCCGACCCAGTTGGCGGCGCGGTTGCTGTCGGCCGGGTTGGGCTGGCCCTTGCGGTATTTGCCGGTCAGCCAGCCGCCCTCGAGCGGACTCCAGACGATGCAGCCGATGCCGAAGCGCTCGCACACCGGGAAGTGCTCGGCTTCCATCGTCCGCCGCAGGATGCTGTAGGGCGGCTGCAGCGAGGTCCACGACGCGTAGCGGTTGCGCTCGCTGATCCAGAGTGTCTCGACCAGCTGCCAATCCCACAGCTTGTGGCCCCAGTTGCCGCCGGGGTCGTGGTAGTGGTTGGTCGAGCAGCGGACGTAGCGCACCTTGCCCTGGCGGACCAGGTCGGTGAGCGCCTCGAGCGTCTCTTCCCACGGCACGCTCGGATCGGGGCGGTGGATCTGGTAGAGGTCGATCACGTCGATGTCGAGGCGGCGCAGGCTGGCCTCGACCTGCTCGTGGATCGCCTTGCGCGACAGGCCGCGCTGGTTCGGGCCGGGACCCATCGGCGCCCACACCTTGGTCGCCACCACGACGTCGTCGCGGCGTCCCTTGAGCGCCTTGCCGACGATCTGCTCCGACTCGCCCTCGGCGTAGTTGTTCGAGGTGTCGATGAAGTTGATGCCGCCGTCGAGGGCGCGGTGGATGATGCGGACGCAGTCGTCGTGATCGCGGTTGCCCCAGGCGCCGAACATCATCGCGCCGAGGCAGAGCGGGGAGACCTTGAGGCCGCTGCGGCCGAGGGAAACGTAATCCATGGCAGGGGGGCTCCAGGGGATCGCGTGCGATCCGCGATCCGCATTGAAGAAAGGCTGGGTTGGAAAGGGCCGGACGCCTAGGGCTGGGCGTCCGTCGGATTGGGAATCAGATGCGTGCGGCGTCCGCGCTGGGTCTGCTCGAGATCGACCTGGACGGTGGCGCCGCGCGCCGGCGCGGCGAACATCAGCCGCTCGGAGGTCAGCGTCGGGTGCTCGACCTCGAGCAGATGGACGCCGGGCGGCAGCGAGACCGGATCGCTCAGGTCGATCGCAACGCCGAGCATGCGGCCGTCGAGGTAAACGCGCGCGTCGGCGGGCTGGATCACGAAGCGCACGCTCGACGGCCCGGTCGCCCGCGGCGCGGGCGGCGTCACCGGATGCGGCAGCTCGGTCGGCGGCGCGACCTCGACCACCACCGGCTGCGGTGCCGGCTGCTGGACGACGATCACCTGCGGCTGGGGCGCGGGCTGCTGGGCGTAGACCACGGTC
>JBCCOR010000093.1:0-11132 GCA_039025295.1 Acidobacteriota bacterium | reverse complement strand
GTCACATTGGCGCAGAACGAAGCGCGCGCCGGCGCGGGCGGCAGCGCGTCGGGCGGCGGGTTGGCCGTCGCCGCCGACGTTACGGCCACGATCGACAACGCGATTCTGGCGGGCAACGTCCGCGTCGACGATGCCGGGCTCGCCGCCGACAGCGACTGCGTGAGTCAGGGCGCGCTCGTGTCGGCCGGGTACAACCTGGCCGTGACGCCCGATGCCAGCTGCAGCTTCGGCGCCGCGGGCGATCGCGTCGGCGTCGATCCGCTGCTCGCGGCCGTCGCCGACAGCGGCTGTGTCGCCAGCCTGCCCGACGGCAGCTGCCCGCCGACGATGGCGATCGACGAGACCAGCCCGGCGGTCGATGCCGGCAGCTGCCTCGCGTCGCGCACCGAGACCGACGCGCGCGGCTCGGCGCGCTTTCAGGACGTCGCGGGCATCGCCAACGTCGGCGACGCGTGCGACATCGGCGCGTTCGAGGCCTACGACCTCAACGGCGACGGCGCGGTCGACGTCGCTGATCTGTGCCCGGGCGGCGACGGCAATCTGTGCGATCTCTGCCTCGGCAACGACGCGCTGGGCGACGGCGACATGGACGGCCTGTGCGCCGATCGCGACTGCGACGACGGCGATCCGGCCAACGCCTGCGAGGTCTTCGAGGGTGGTTTCGAGACCGGCGACACGTCGCCGTGGTCGGCGACGATCGGCGGCAGCTGAGGTCTGCGCCGCACGGGCGATGCGGCCTGCGCGCGAGGCAGGTGGCATCCGGCGCGGCGACCCGCTCGAAATGCCCTGCCATGAACGCCCCGCACTGGTTCGCCGCGCTGTGGATTGTCCTTGCCGCCGGCGTGCCGGCAGCGGCCGACGATCCTGCCGCCCATCTCAGCGCAACCGATTACCTCGACCACGGTCATCCGCGCGTGCAGCAGGCGATCGCCGAGGCGACGCGCGGTGCGACCACGCCGCGCGAGAAGGCCGTGGCGATTCACGACTACGTGCGCGACCGCGTCGCGTTCGGCTTCAACAAGCCGTTCTACGCCATGCGCGCGAGCGAGGTGCTGGCGGCTGGCCGCGGCTTCTGCAACAACCAGTCGACGGTCTTCGCGGCCATGCTGCGCGGTGCCGGCGTGCCGGCGCGCCACCGCTTCTACGCGCTCTCCGCGCAGGTGCTCGACGGCATCCTCGATCCGGGCACGCCCTACGTCGATCATGCCGTCGTCGAGGTGCATCTCGACGATCGCTGGGTGCCGGTCGACAGCTACATCGTCGACCGTCCGCTCGCCGAGGCCGTCCGGCCGCAGCTGACGTCGGGCCTGCGCCTGGGCGTGCGCGCCGACGGATCGACCGCGTGGGACGGCGCCACGCCGAGCTTCTCGCAGTTCCATCCCGAGTTCGTCGCGCGGGAATTCGGCGTCTTCGAGGACGTCGACGCCTTCTACGCCCGCGCCGAGCGGCCCACCAACCGCCTCGGCGTCGCCGGACGCCTGCTGTTCCGACTCGTGATCGGCCGCGCCAACGACCGCATCGAAACGCTCCGCACCGGCGCGCCCTAGTGCCGCCGCGCGTCTTTTATCAGCGACTTGTCGCCCGGCGCATCGCGCGCGCCGTTCAAACGCAGCGTTTTCACCGACTGCTCGGTCGAAATGTGTTCGCGAAACGCTACGCTTGCTGATGCGATCGGCGACCTACGCCGACATGGAGTCGGTAGCCTGCGATGCGCCGCTCGTGAGGAGAGAATCCGATGGCTCGCATCTTCGTTTTTGCGATGTTTGTCCTGTGCCTGCTGATGCCTAGCCCGGGCGCAGGTGCGTCCGATGGTGCCAGTGACCTTCCATTGAGCCTTAGCGACTTCGTCATGCAACTGCCCAGTTTATGGGCCAGGCTCATCGATGGACTACCGCGGTTCAGCGTGTTACCCATGACACGCAGCAGCGAGGTGCTTGCGCCGCCGGCGCCGCCCCTTGACGAAGACAGCGTGGTGATCATCGTGAACGGGTAGCGACTCGTTCTCTTGTGCGTACGCACAAAGCGCCTGATCTCTTGCATCGAGAGGCCAGGCGCTGATAAACAACAGGCGACTTGGATCCGTTCTCTGAGTATTCGAGAATCGCCGTGAATTATTCATCGTTCTGCATATCGCCCGAGCTGCCGAGGCCAACCAAGGCTGAACAGAAAGCCGCTCGTCGCAGGGTTCATGAGGCTGCTGCTCTGCACGCGCCTGCGACGTTGCTTGAGCGCGAGCAGCTCTACAACCTTCCCGCCATGCTGCGCTTTCTCGATTGGTGCGACGAGCTGATGCGCACGATGCGCGTTACGGTCTTGCCGTGGGCCGTGCAAGCGTCCGCATACGTAGAACGCGCACTGAGCTCAAACGACCGCCCAGTTCATGCGACAGCTGGCTTGCGGCTTTATAGTGCGATCATTACAATCATTGCAAGTGATCGACTGGGGCGTTCAACAACAGCGCAGGAAGCTATACGCATCGCCAATACCTGCGTGACGGAGCATCGTGATGCGATTCACTGGCGTCTGCGTGCTTACTACTTTCGCACGGTGGCGCTGCATGCTGCAGTCAAGCGGCACGATCGATCCGTCGCAGAGCGGGCGCTCGTAATGGCGCGAGATGTCATCAGGCCGTTCGACAACGACTGCGAACAAGGCTGTTGCTTCTATGTGGAAGCACTCATCGAAATGCACTGTGCGAAAGGTTCTGAGAAGCCAAGGCGCACGGGTCTCGTCATTCCGGAGCAGCTTGCAGGGGCCGCATTGTTGTTCGGGAAGGCAGTCGGGCTGATCGACGAAGGCGAAAAGCCAGAGCTCTATGATTCCGCAATCGCAAACGTCAGTGTCTGCCTGGCGATGGATCCCAGTGTCGATCACTTGCGCGCCGCGCTTCGTCATCTCGATAAAGCGCGCAAAAGGATCGGAAAGCGCCAGCGGCCACTTTCTCTCGCTACGGTCAAGCTCGACTGGTTGCATGGCCTCATTCTTGCGCGCCTGCACTGCTACGGCCCGAGCTATCGCAAGCTGCGCGGATGCTGTAAACGATTTCTGAAGCTTGGCGCGATTGGTGCCTACCTTGGTGCCAGTCTCGACCTCGCCCTTCTTCATCAAACGCATAGCGAGAAAGCGCATCTTGCACGCCTCGCAACGGAGGTCGAGCCGATTGCGACGCGCTACGCGCTGGAAGGTGGCTTGGGTGGAACGGAAGTGCTTCGATGGTGCAAGCAGCAGCTCGCTGACGAGCAGGGAAACGATGCCGCTGCCTTACTCGAGAAAGCGGGACGCCTCGTCGGCAGTCCGCTGAGTCTCACGCGCGCCGGCTCGGCCTTTGCGTGATGCGCAGATCACCGGCGTGAGAGCCGTCTGTCGCGCCTCAGCCGGCGCCAACGCGCGCATTCAGGCGCTGCGGGACAGCGCCGACTAGCCGCGCGCCGCAGCTTCCGCCGCGGTTGGTGCTCGCGTACAATCGGCGGCATGAACCGTCACAGCCTGCTTCGCTCGCTCCTCCTCGCCGCTGTGGTCGGCCTGGTGCCGATGGCATCAACGGCGAACGCCGCAACGATCACCGTCGACGGCACGACCTGCGCGCTCGGCGACGCCATCGTCGCCGCCAACACCAACGCCGCGGTCGGCGGCTGCCCGGCGGGCGACGCGGGGCTCGACACGATCGTGCTCGACGCCGACGTCACGCTCAGCGCGGTCGACGCGCGCTCGACCGACGTCGAAGGCGGCGCGGGCGGCCTGCCCGACGTCACCGAGGATTTGATCATCACCGCCGGCGCGGCCGATCTGATCCAGCGCGATCCGCTCTTCACGTGCGAACTCGCAACCGCCGATCCGACCTTCCGCTTCATCAACCACACCGGCGGCACGCTCACGGTCGAGAATATCCGCTTCGAAAACGGCTGCCTCGTCGGCCCGGCGATGGGCTCGGGCATCAACACCGGCGGCGGCATTCGCAGCCAAGCGACGGCGCTGAACCTGCTCGGCATCACCGTGCGCAACCACGGCATCTTCAGCACCGACGTCAGCGTGCGCGGCGGCTTCGCCGAGGCGGGCGACGGCACCGTCCTGGTGATGATGGACAGCCTGTTCGAAGATCTCGTCGCCGACGCGCCTTCCTCCATTCAAGGCGGCGTGATCGCTGCCGACGGCGCAGTCACGGTCAACAACACGCTCATTCGCGGACTGGAGGTCGACTCGGACACCTCGGTTCAGGGCGGCGCGTACTACTTCAGCATTATCAGCGACGACGACATCGACCTCATCGGCAACGTCGTCGTCGACGACGTCACGGTGCAAAGCGACGGGTCGATCCAAGGCGGCGTGCTCTATTTCTTTTCCGCGTCCTCGACGCTCACGCTCGACGACGTGCGTCTCGGCCGGATCGGCGGCACGTCGACCGGCTCGAGCGTGCAGGGCGGCGTGCTCTACGTCAACACCGTGGTCGACGCGTCGGTCGTATTCGACAACCTCCAGATCGACACGGTCACGACCACGTCGAACAGCAGCACCGTCGAGGGTGGCGCCATCTATCTCATCGGCGACAGCATCGTGCGGAACACCGTCCTGCGGCAGGTGGAAGGTTTTGCGTCCAACGTTTGCCTGGGCGGTGCGCTCTTCACCTTCGGCTTCGGCGATACGCTGTCGGTTTCCGGCCTGGTCATCGAAGACGCGCTGTGCGACAGCGAGAGCAGCTTCGCGCGCGGCGGCGGTTTCCATACGACCACGAGCACCCTGACGCTGCGCGACTGCGTGCTGCGCAACAACCGCGTGGCCTACAGCACCCAGGGCCAGGGCGGCGGCCTCTACGCCAGCGGCGAGATCGAGCAGCTCGCGCGCTGCACCTTCGCCGACAACGTCGTCGCGCCGCGCGACACATCGGCGCTCGGCGACGCCCAGGGCGGCGGCGCGTTCCTGACCGGCGACGACGCGATGCATCTGCGCAACGTCACCGCGACCGGCAACGTCGTCATGGGCGCCGACGCGATTTCCGACGGCGTCGAGGGCGGCAACGCCCTGGGCGGCGGCATCAGCGTCGACAGCAACAGCGCGATGACCGTCGACCTGACCCACGTCACGATCGCCGGCAACGAGGTCTACGCCGGCTTCGGCGCGCCGGGCCTCGCCGACGGCCTGGCCGCGGGCGGCGGCCTGCACGTCGGCGACGTGCTCAACACGGTTTTGGTCGACAACGCGATCCTGGCCAACAACGTCGCGTTCGACGGCGACGACAGCCCCAGCGACGATGACTGCTTCAGCACCGGCACCTTCGGCTCGCTCGGCTACAACGTCGCCGAAACCCCGGATGCCAGCTGCGACTTCACCAGCTTCGGCGACATCACCAAGCTCGATCCGCGGCTCTACGAACTCGCCGATCGCGGCTGCGATACGACGCTGCCCGACGGCACGTGCGTGCCGACGATGGCGATCGACCAGACCAGCTGGGCGGTCGACTGGGGCAGCTGCGTCGCCTCGAACGTCAGCGACGACGCCCGCGCATTCCTGCGCCGGCAGGACGTTCCGGGCGTCACCAACCTCGACGACGCCTGCGATTCCGGCGCCTACGAGGCCTACGACAGCGACGGCGACGGCTTCACCGACCTGTCCGACGGCTGCCCCGACGTCGCCGATCCCGACCAGGCCGACGGCGACGGCGACGGCTTCGGCGACGCCTGCGATCTCTGCCAGGGCGACGACGCGACCGGCGACGACGACAGCGACCTGGTCTGCAACGACAGCGACATTTGCCCGGGCTTCGACGACGGCGTCGACGGTGACAGTGACGGCGCACCCGACGGCTGTGACATCTGCCCAGGCTTCGACGACAACGTCGACGATGACAGCGACGGCGCACCTGACGGCTGTGACATCTGCCCGGGCTTCGATGACAACGTCGACAGCGACTTGGACGGTTCACCCGACGGCTGCGATCTTTGCCAAGGCAACGATGCGACCGGCGACGGCGACATGGACGGCAAGTGCGCCGATCGCGACTGCGACGACGGCGACCCGACCAACGCCTGCGAGCTCTTCCTCGACGGCTTCGAGAGCGCCGACACCTCGGCGTGGTCCGCCACCACCACGGCCCGCTGAGGCCGGCCATGCGCAACACCGGGATCATGAACCAACCACGACCGCGCCCGCTCCGTCCGCTCCTGCTCGCATCCGCGCTCTGCGCGCTGCTGCTGCCCGTTTCGCTCCAGGCCGCGACGATCACCGTCGACGGCGTGACCTGCGCCCTCGGCGACGCGATCGTCGCCGCCAACACCGACGCCGCGGTCGGCGGCTGCCCGGCCGGCGACGCCGGGCTCGACACGATCGTGCTCGACGCCGACGTCACGCTCAGCGCGGTCGATGTGCGCTCGACCGATGTCGACGGTGGCGCAGGCGGTCTGCCCGACGTCATCGACGATCTGACGATCACGGCCGGCGCGGCCGACCTGATCCAGCGCGATCCCGCGCTCGACTGCGATGTGATGACCGCCGACCCGACCTTCCGCTACTTCAGCCACACCGGCGGCGCGCTGACGATCGAGAACGTCCGCTTCGAGAACGGCTGCTTCGTGGGCGACCTGTCGGCCATTGGCACCAACGAGGGCGGCGGCATTCGCAGCGCCAGCGGCGCGACGTCGATCACGCTCAGCGGCGTGACGGTGCGCAACCACGCGGCCCTCACCACCGACAACAGCCTGCGCGGCGGCTTCGTGGAGATCGACGGCCATCCGGCGACGGTCGTCGACAGCGTCTTCGAAGACATCGTCGCCGAATCGGCAGGCTCACTCCAGGGCGGCATCCTGTCGGGCGACACGCTGACCTTCGAGCGTACGATCGTGCGTCGCGTGGACGCGAACGCTGGCGGCTCGCTGCAGGGCGCCGCGATCTATCTCTCGACGTCCGATCCGGCCGTGATCCGCGACGATGTCGCGTTCGAGGACTTCACCACGGGGAGTTCGAGCTCGCTGCAGGGTGGCGCAATCTATTCCAGCAGCAGCGTCGACGTCACCCTCGACGATGTGACCTTCCGCCGATTCGTCGGCATCAGCACCAACAGCTCCGGCCAGGGCGGCGCGCTCTATCTTTCTACCAGCGGCGTGCGCACGCTGCGCAGCGTCACGTTCACGGACCTGCAGCTGACGTCGATGGGCACCTGCAGCGGCGGTGCGATCTACGCCAGCGGCGGCGGCAGCCAGAATTCCATGACCGTCGAAGGTCTGGTCATCGACGACGCGTCGTGCAGCAGCATGACGAGCGCTGGTCGGGGCGGCGGATTCTACGCGACCACCAACGGTTTCGCGCTGCTGCGCGACTGCGTCGTGCGCAACAGCCGCGTGGCGCATATCACCAGCGGGCTCGGCGGCGGGCTGTACATCAGCAGCAACGTCATCGACCGCATCGAGCGCTGCAGCTTCGTCGACAACGTGGTCGAGCCGTTCGACGCGACGGCCAGCGGCCGCGCGAGCGGCGGCGGTATCCACATTCAGTTCACCGACGAGCCGATCGCGCTGCGCAACGTCACCGTGGCGGGCAACACGGTCGTCGGCTCCGACGGCGTGGCGCTCGGCGCTGCGGGCGGTGACGCGGCGGGCGGCGGCATCGGCGTTTCCAATGACGATCCGACGCCCCTGGCCCTGACCCACGTCACCGTGGCCGACAACGTGGTGATCGCCGGCGCGGGCGCCGACGGCGTCGGCGACGGCGTCGGCGAGGGCGGCGGCCTCCATCTCGACGATCCCAACAACGTCGTCACGCTCGACAACACGATCCTCGCCGACAACGTCGTCGTCGCTGCCGACGGCGCGATGACCGACGAGGACTGCCTGGTTCGCGGCATGCTCGGCTCGGACGGCTTCAATCTGGTCGAAAATCCCACCGACGGCTGCACCTTCGCCTCGCCGGGCGACATCGTCGGCCTCGATCCGCGGCTGCGGATGCTCGGCGACTACGGTTGCGCCGCGCCGCTGCCCGACGGCGCGTGCGTGCCGACGATCGCGATCGACCAGACCAGCTGGGCGGTCGACGGCGGCAGCTGCGCCGACGCGAATCTCGCCGTCGACGCGCGCAACTTCCTGCGCCGCCAGGATGTCGCCGGCGTGGCCAACTCGGTCGACGGCTGCGACGTCGGCGCCTACGAGGCGTTCGACACCGACGGCGACGGCATCACCGACGCGGTCGATCCGTGTCCGAACGAGCCCGGCGACGCGTGCGCGCTCTTCGGCGACGGCTTCGAGACCGCGACCACCGGCATGTGGTCGGCGATCGAAACGGGCGGCTGATTCCCGCGCGCGGCCGGCGCGCGCCGCGGCGTCGACTAGAGTCGCGGCATGCGCCATGCACACCGTCCGCGAACGTTCCTGTCCCTGCTCGCGCTCTGCGCGCTGCTGCCGTCCCTCCTCGACGCCGCGACAATCACCGTCGACGGCGTGACCTGCACCCTCGGCGACGCGATCGTCGCCGCCAACACCGACGCCGCGGTCGGCGGCTGCCCGGCGGGCGACGCCGGGCACGACACGATCGTGCTCGACGCCGACGTCACGCTCGCCGCGGCGGATCCGCGCAGCACCCTCTTCACGGGCAGCCCGAGCGGCCTGCCCGACGTCACCGACGATCTGACGATCACGGCCGGGGTCGCCGATTTGATTCAGCGCGATCCGGCTTTCGCGTGCGATGTCGCAACCGCCGATCCGACCTTTCGCTTCCTCATCAACGCGTCGGGCGTCCTGACGCTCGAGAACCTGCGCTTCGAGAACGGCTGCTTCGTGACGGACTTCGCCGCGACGTCGGCCGGCGGCGGCATCTACAGCGACTTCGACGCCGAGATCCATCTGCTCGGCGTCACGGTGCGCAACCTCGCGGCGTTCACCACGCTGGAAGGCTTGATCGGCGGCTTTCTGTGGTCGGAAGGTCCGACCCGCGTCGTCGACAGCGTCTTCGAAGACGTCACGCTCACCTCCGCCGACGCGGTGCTCGGCGGCGTGCTCGCCAGCACCCAAGGGACGTTCACGCTCGCGAACACGCAGATGCGCCGGGTGCAGATCGCGGCGTCGAACGTGGTGCGCGGCGGCGCGCTGTACCTGGGCAACAGCAGCCCGTCGGCGGTTGCGGACCTCGTCGTCGAGGACGTCACCGTCGAAAGCGACAGCTTCGTCACCGGCGGCGCGCTGTATGTCCGCGGCCTGGGTGCGTCGGCGCAGGTCACGGTGAACGGCGCGACCGTGCGCCGCGTCGCGGCCACGGCGACCGGGTCGACCGTGCGCGGCGGCGCGCTGTACTTCGAGAACGGCGGCGCGCGCGACGTGCGCGCTCTCGCCGTGGCGACCGTGCAGGCCGCGGCCCAGACCGACTGCCTGGGCGGCGCGCTCTACGCTGCGCCCAGCGGGCAGGATTTCTCGATCGAAGGCCTGACGGTCGACGACGCCGCGTGCGTCAGCGCGGCCGGCGCCGCGCGGGGCGGCGGTCTCTACATCGATGCCGCGATGACGCAGCTGCGCGACTGCGCCGTGCGCGGTGCCCGCGCCGCGTTCTTCACCGAGGGCGCGGGCGGCGCGCTCTACGCGCGCGCGGTCATCGACCGCATCGCGCGCTGCAGCTTCGTCGACAGCGCGGTCGAGCCGGTCGACGCGACCAGCCGCGGATCGGCGCGCGGCGGCGGCGTGTTCTTCACGGATTTCCAGGAATCCGCGCGGCTGCGCAACGTCACCGTGGCGGGCAACCTGGCCGTCGCCGGCGACGGCGTCGTGAGCGGCGCGGCGGGCGGCGACGCCTCGGGCGGCGGTCTCGCCGTCGGCGTCGGCGATCCGACGCCCGTCTTCCTGACCCACGTCACCCTGGCCGACAACATGGCGATCGCCGGCGCGGGCGCCGACGGCTTCGCCGACGGCGTGGCGGAAGGCGGCGGCCTCCACGTCGGCGATTTCGCGCAGGTCGCCGTCCTCGACAACACGATCCTCGCCGACGGCATCGCGGTCGCCGGCGACGGCGCGATAACCGACAGCGACTGCTTGATCCGCGGCACGCTCGGCTCGCAGGGCTTCAACCTGGTCGAGCATCCCGGCGACGGCTGTGACTTCGCGCAGCGCGGCGACATCGTCGGTCTCGATCCGCGGCTGCGCGTGCTCGGCGACTACGGCTGCGCCGCGCCGCTGCCCGACGGCGGGTGCCTGCCGACGATGGCGATCGACCAGACCAGCTGGGCGGTCGACGGCGGCAGCTGCGCCGACTCGAACGTCGCCTTCGACGCGCGCGGCTTCTTGCGCCGCCAGGATGTCGCGGTCGTGCCCAACTCGGTCGACGGCTGCGACGTCGGCGCCTACGAGGCGTTCGACAGCGACGCCGACGGCGTCACCGACGCGGTCGATCCGTGCCCGAACGATCCCGGCGACGCCTGCGTGCTCTTCGCCGACGGCTTCGAGACCGCCGCGACCCACCTGTGGTCGGCGATCGAGTCGGGCGGCTGACGACGTCCGCGGGCCGCTAGCCCGCCGCGGATCGCCAGCGGTTTTCGCCCTCGATCACGCGCACGGCCGCGTTGATCGGCAGATCGACGACGTGGTCGATGCGCCCGCTCGGCCAGGTGACGGTCATCGACGGCCGCAGATCGCGGGCCGCGTCGTCGGGGCCGAGGCCGACGTGCTGCGCGAGGGGCAGCCAGCCGAAGGCGCTGCCGCCCGAGACCAGACGGTGGATCATGCGGCCGTCGCCCGGCGCGATCGCCAGGCGCGCGCCGATGCCGTCGCGGTTGCTCGCCGTGCCCTCGAGATGGATGCGCAGGTACGCACCCGGCCGCGTGCGCGGGCGGTAGACGCCGGTGGTGAGCAGATCGCCCGGGTACAGACCGCCGGCGCCGACGATCAGATGCAGGCGGCCGTCGCCGGTGAGGTCGGCCAGGTTGACGCCGTGGCCCTTGCCCTCGGCCGGCAGGCCGGCGCGGAAGGTGACGTTGCGCAGCCGCGGACCGTTCGGGCCGATCGCGTGCTCGTAGAGCATCGACGCCTCGTTGCGGTCCATCGACGGATCGCCGTTGCCGAGCAAGAGGCCGAGCCGGCCGCTGTTGGCGAGATCGCCCGCGTTGCCGCTCATCGTGCCCCAGCAGGCGTCGGCGCCGAGCGCCGGGGCGATGTCGGTGAAGGTGCCGT
>JBCCOR010000092.1:0-11183 GCA_039025295.1 Acidobacteriota bacterium | reverse complement strand
GTCGGCTAACGACGGGGTCGCGATCGCCGAGGCCGCGGCGACCTCGGCCGCTGGTGCTGCTGGCAGCGGCAGCGGCAGCAGCGGCAGGTCGATCGGCGACGGCACGAGCAGGCGCAGCAGGACGCCGAGCCACAGCAGATGGACGACCGCCGGCGCGGCGCGCAGGCGGGTGCGTCGAACGATCAGCGCGACCACCAGGCCGAGGGCCGCGGCGCCGAGCGCGTGCCCGAGCATGAACTGCAGGATCGGATCCTCGGAGACGAAGGGCATCACGACGCGTCTCCCGGCGCGTGAGGATCGTCGTCGGCCGAGGTGGCGCTCAGGCGGTCGACCAGCGCGCGCAGCGCGTCAACGTCGTCGTCGGTGAACGCGCGCGCGTCGACCAGATGGCTGACGAGCGGCGTCATCGAGCCTTCACACAGCGCTTCGGCGGTGGCGCGCAGGCGGTGGCCGATCAGCGCGTCGCGGTCGACCGCGGCGGCGTAGACGTGCGCCCGGCCGCCGTCGGGTGCCGGGCCGCGCCGCACCAGGTTCTTGCCGCGCAGTCGCTCGAGCAGCTTCTGCACCGTGGCGTACTGTGCCGTCGTGCCGTTCGGATGCCGGCGATCGGTCAGGTCGCGGATGGTGGCGGCACCGAACTGCCAGAGCAGTTTGAGCAGATCGAGCTCGGCGTCGGTCGGTTCGGCGACGGAGGATGCGGTCGGATCGTGGGGCACGTCGCGGGTTCCTCGGTGGGGGTCAAGGGAGTAAGACGAACTGTCTGAGATCAGAGTAAGACGGCTTGTCTGAGATGTCAAGTCCGGGGCGACATCGGTTGGGTATTCGCGATGGGTCTTCCCCGCCGCGTGGTAGCGTCCCGCATCTGCGTACGGACCCATCCCACCCAGGGTTCCGACGCCCGCCCGACCCGTTCTTGTCATCGTCTCGACCGTTGCAACGACCGAGGGCATCATGCACGACGCCACGCCTCCCGTTTCCCCGTCGGCTTCTATCCATTCCTGGCGCGCGGCCTGCGTCGACGCCGACGAAGCGGTCCGGCACATCGCACCGGGTCATCGCGTCTTCGTCGGTTCGGGCGCCGCGGCGCCCCAGAGCCTGCTCGCCGCCTTCGCGCGCCGCGCGACCCATCTTCACGACGTCGAGATCAGTCATCTGCTCACCCTGGGCAGCGATCCGACCACCGACGCTTCGCTCGAGGATCGCGTCCGCCATCGCAATTTCTTTATCGGCGCCAACAGCCGCCGGGCGGTGCACGAGGGCCGCGCCGACTACGTGCCGATCTTCCTGTCGGAGATTCCCAACCTTTTCAAGCGCGGCGCGCTGCCGGTCGACGTCGCGATGATCACGGTGTCGCCGCCCGATCGTCACGGTTTCTGCACCTTCGGCGTCTCGGTCGACGTCGTCAAGGCCGCGACCGAGGCGGCGCGCTGCGTGATCGCCGAGATCAACCCGAACATGCCGCGGGTGCACGGCGACGGCTTCCTGCACCTCAGCGCGATCGATCATCGGGTGTGGAGCGATCGGCCGCTGCCCGAGCTGCCGGCGCATGCGTCGAGCGAGGTCACCGAGGCGATCGGCCGCCACGTCGCCGCGCTGGTCGACGACGGCGCCACCCTGCAGCTCGGCATCGGCGCGATTCCCGACGCGGTGCTGCGCAACCTCGGCGCGCGCAACGACCTCGGCATCCACACCGAAATGTTCTCCGACGGCGTGCTGCCGCTGATCCGCGACGGCGTGATCAACGGCCGGCGCAAGACGGTCAACCGGCGCACGATCGTGACCAGCTTCGTGATCGGCAGCCGCGCGCTCTACGACTTCGTCGACGACAATCCGGTGGTGGCGTTCCGCCCGTCGCAGTACACCAACGATCCGTTCCTGATCGCGCAGCACGACGACATGGTGGCGATCAACTCGGCGCTCGAGGTCGATCTCACCGGCCAGGTCTGCGCCGACTCGATCGGCCCGCGCTTCTACAGCGGCATCGGCGGCCAGGTCGACTTCGTGCGCGGCGCGGCGCGCAGCCGCGGCGGCAAGCCGATCATCGCGCTGCCGTCGACCGCCAAAAATGGCACGGTTTCGCGTATCGTCCTGCAGCTGTCAGAGGGCGCCGGCGTCGTCACCACCCGCGGCGACGTCCACTGGGTGGTCACCGAGTACGGCGCCGCGCATCTGCACGGCAAGAGCATCCGCGACCGCGCTGCGGCGCTGATCGAGATCGCCCATCCCGACGTGCGCCCGACGCTGCGCGCCGACGCGCGCCAGCGCGGCTATTTGTCGGCCTGAGCGGATCGCGCAGTTAAAATAGCTTTTTGTCGATCTGTGGAGACTGTCATGCCCGAAACGAATTGGTCGAACGACGCCGATCTCGACCGGCTGCGCCAGCAGCAGGATCCGGAAGCCGATGCCACCGTGCGCGCCCTGATGGCCGAGGACGCGATCGCTGGCGCCAACCTGATTTTCCGCACCATGCAGACCAGCGACGACGCGCTGCACGCGGCCGACGTGCCCGCACCGCTGCGCGACTTCGTCACCGCCACGCAGGCATTGCCGCCGTGGATCGACATCGAGCGCGTTCGGCGCGGCGGCCGCGCGTTCCTCTGCCATGTCACCACCAGCGCGCTCGTGCTGCTGGCGTCGAGCCTGCCGCGCGGCTACGCCTCGCCGCCCCTGTGCCGGGTGCTGACGGTGTCGAACGACCTCGCCAACAACCCCTACCAGCGCCTGCTCGGGGTGATTCAGCTGCTGGTCAACATCGCCAAGCCGGGGGCGTTCGAACCGGGCGGCTTGGCGACGGTCACGGCTCAGAAGCTGCGCCTGCTGCACGCCGGCGTGCGCACCGTCGTGCCGAAATACCGCCCCGACTACCGCGCGCGCTACGGTCCGCCGGTCAACCACGAAGACATGCTGGCGACGCTCATGGCGTTTTCCTACCTCGTGGTCGACGGCCTGCGCCGACTCGACATGGCGCTGTCGCCGCAGGACGAAGCCGACTATTACGAGCTCTGGCGCGTCTTCGCCGTGATGATGGGCATTCATCCCGAGGGGCGTCCGCACGACGCCAGCCTGGTGCCGGCGACGCTCGACGACGCCGCGATCTTCTACGCCAGCTACGCGCGTCGCCACTACACCGGACCCGACGAGAATCCCGAAGGGCCGATACTGGCCCAGCACAATCTCGAGATGATGCAGCATTTGGTCCCGCCCCCGCTGCGCGCCGTCGGCTTCATGCGCGCGCCGCGCATCGCCATGACCCAGCTGCAGACGCCCGAGGAGCTGGCCCGGATCGGCATCGAACCCGACAATGACCACCGCGTCATCGAACGCCTGAGCAGCGCGGCAGTGCGCGTGATCGGCTGGGGCGGGGAGATTGCGCCGCCGCGCTTCGCCGAGCTGGTTTCCCGCGTCGTCATGCAGGGCATGATCAACGTCGGCCGCGACGGCGAGGTGACGTTCATCATCCCCGATTCGCTGGCTGCGATGCGGGGCCCCGGGCTGGTCTGACGATGCGTGCGACAAGGCTGAGACCGTGGCGCGCATGCGCCGGACTGTGCGTACGGGCTGCGTGGATCGGATGGCTGGTCGCGGCCGTGGCCATGGCGGCGGCCGCGCAGGCCGACGCTGGGCGCATCGAAGGGCGCGTCGTGCAGGCCGACGACGGCCGCCCGGTCGAAGGCGTGACCGTGGTGCTCGACGACGCTGCGGCGGCGCTGACCGACGCCGACGGGCGCTATCGCTTCACCGCGGTCGACGCGGCCCGCGACGGCGGCCACACGATCGCGCTCTCGCTCGGCAGCTACCGCGCGCAGGAGCGCATCGACGCGCTCGCGGTGGATGCGACCGCGCGCGTCGAGACGCGCGTCGACTGGCCGCTGGCGATCGCCGAGACGATCGTCGTTCGCGCCGCCTCGCGCCGCGCCGAGCGCATCGTCGAGGCGCCGTCGTCGGTGAGCGTCGTCACCGAGCAGGCGATCGCGCGCCAGGCGACCCACGGGCAGCTGCCCAAGCTGCTCGCGGCCGCGCCCGGCGTCGAGCTGACCCAGAGCGGGCTCTACGACCTCAACCTCAACGCCCGCGGCTTCAACGGCTTCGTCAACCGGCGCGTCCTGACCCGCATCGACGGCCGCGATCCGTCGCTGCCGGTGTTCTCGGGCGGCCAGGAATGGGCGGCGCTGCCGGTGCCGCTCGACGCGTTCGAGCGCATCGAGATGGTGCGCGGACCCGGCGCGGCGCTCTACGGCGCGGGCGCGTTCAACGGCGTGCTCAACCTGACCACGCGCGCGCCGCGCGATCGCCGCGGATCGCTGCGCCTGACCGGCGGCGAGCGCGATCTGGCGCGGGTCGATCTGCAGCACGCCGAGGTTTTCGCGCCGGGCTGGTTCGGACGCCTGACCGCGTCGCGCCTGGTCGGCGACGACTTCACCCGCGCGCGCGTCGACGCGGTCGAGTACCCGGGCCTGCCGCCCGAGGTGGTGGCACCGACGCGGTCGCGCAACCGCATCGACACCGGCAGCCTGCGGGTCGATCGCGTCATCGGCGATCGCACCGTTGTTGTCGAGGCCGGCACGGCGGCGATCGAAGGCACGACGATCCTGACCTCGGTCGGCCGCACCGAGCGCACCGACGTCGCGCGGCCGTGGGCGCGCGTCAGCGTCGGCGACGCGCGCTGGAACGTGCTGGCGACCTACACCGGCCGCCGCGACGACGCGTCGATCAACCTCGGCTCGGGCGCGCCGACCTATCTCGATTCCGAGCGGCTGACGCTCGAGGTCCAGGGCAACGTCGACTTCGCGCAGACCCGCGGCCGGCTGGTGCTGGGCGCGTCGATCCGCGGCGAATCGACCGACTCGGCCGATCCGCAGGGCCGCCAGACGGTGTTCGCCGAGTCGGAGACGTCGCAGCACGAGGCGGTGTTCGGCCAGGTCGACTACCGGCTGCTGCCGTGGCTCAAGCTGGTCGGCTCGCTGCGCTGGGACCACAGCACCCTGCACGACGACGAGTTCTCGCCCCGGCTGGCGCTGGTGGCCTCGCTCTCGCCGCGCCAAACCGTGCGGCTGAGCTACGGCCGCGCGTTCCAGAGTCCGTCGCTGGCCGAGATCTTCCTCAATGTCGACGTCCTGCCGCCGTTCGATCTGTCGTTCATCGAGCGCGAGCTGGCCGACGCGCTCGACGGCGTCGCGCTCGGATTCGGCGCGATTCCGGTGCGCGCGGTCGGCAGCGACGTGCTGGACACCGAGGGCGTGCGCGGCTTCGAAGTGGGCTATCAGGGCATCTTCGGACGCGGCCTGGTGATCGACGCGGTCTACTACCGCAGCACCCTCGACGACTTCACGTCGACGCTGGTGCCGGTGCTCGGCACCAGCCTCGGCACGCTCGGCAACTTCCGCCCCTACGCGCCGCCGTCGTCGCTGTCGCCCGGCGCCGCGGCGGCGGTGTCGGCCGCGCTCGACGCCGCGCTGCCGCCCGGCTTTCTGCTGGCGCAGGACGGCAGCGGCGCGGCCTTCGTGCCATTCCTGACCTACGCCTCGGTCGGCGAGGCCGAGACCCAGGGCGTCGAGCTCGGCGCGCGCCACACGCGCGGCGCGTGGACGACCGAGGTGAGCTACGCGTGGTTCGATTTCGACATCAAGCGTCAGGTCGCCGAGTCGGTGATCGCGCCCAACGCGCCCGAGCATCGCGCGGCGCTCGAGCTGACCTACGCCGGTCCGCGCCTGTCGGTGGGCGCGCGCGCCCGCTGGGTGTCGGATTTCGACTGGCGCGTGGGCATTTTCGACGGGCCGGTCGAATCGTACACCGTGGTCGATCTCGATGCCTCGTTCGACATCGACGCGCGCTGGCGCGTGCGGCTGTCGATCGCCAACCTCCTCGACGACAGCCACTACGAGGTCTTCGGCGGCGACGTCCTCGCGCGCCGCGCGCTGGTCGCGCTCGACTGGCGCTGGTAGCCGCGGGGCGCTGCGCCTAGCGCGTCGCGCCGGCTTCGAGCCGACGACGCGCGTCGCGCAGATCGGCGTTTTCCGGCGTGCGGTCCGCCGGCGCAAAGCGCGCGTAGGCGGCGCGCAGCCGATCGCGCGCGTCGTCGACGCCGCCGAGCTGCGGCGCGAAGCGGTCGACGTCGAGGGCGGTCCGCAAGCTGAGCGCGTGCGCGCCCTGGCGGGCGGCGACGGCGAACGCGTGCGCGAACCAGCCGTGGGCGTCGCGCGGCGCGTCGGTCGCGCGGTCCGTCGATGCCGCCGGCGGCGCGCCGGCCAGGCAGAGGCGCGCCGCCAGGCGCGCGAGCTCGCTTTCCAAATAGCGCTCCTCGCTGGTCGCCATGTGGGCGTAGGCCTCGTCACAGAGCGTGCGCGCGTCGACGAGGCGCGAGGCGTCGATGCGCGCCTCGATCAGATAGGCCGCCCTGCGCGTGAAGTCGTGCATCTGCCGGAGGGAATCGCGCACCCGCGCGAGCGCGTCGGCCATGCGCGCGAGCCCGCGCGCCGTGCTCTCCGCGTCGGGATCGACCGCGGCGCCGAACGGATGCGCGCCGGCCGTCTCGCTGGGGGCGTAGACCTCCGACCAGCCGAGCAGCAGGCGGGTGTGCTCGAGCAGGAAGACGTCGTGGGTTTCGCAGTAGTCGAGGAGCGCACGCGCGTCGGCGTGGACCGCGCGCGCCGCGCGCTCGTGGACCTGAACGAGCAGCGCGAAGAAGCGCGCCGCCGAGTGGTTGGCGACGGTGTCGAGACGCGCGGCGAGCGCCAGACAGGTCGCGATGGCCGCGCGGCTCGCCGCGCGCCGGCCGAGCAGGCCGAGAACGTCGCCGCGATCGGCGAGGGTGACGATGCGCGCATCGTGATGGAGATCGTCCGATCCGCTCATCGAAACCGCCGGCGCCGACAGGGGATAGTGCTCGGTCGCCTGTGTGGACAGCGTGATGGCGTCGTCGAATCGACCCAGATGTCGACGGGTGACCCCGAGCATCGTCAGCGCGCTGCCGACGAGAACGCCCCGCATCGCGGATGCTTCGACCGCGCGGCGTGCGTCGTCGTCCGGTTTCGCGCCGGGCGCGGAAACCAGCGCGACCATGTGCTCGGCGAGCGCGTGCGCCTGGGTCAGCCGGCCGGAGAAGAGATGCAGTGCCCAGATGCCCTGCATCGAGACGAGCTGCTGGCTGACGTCGTCGACGTGGGCGATCAGCTGGAGCATGCGCGCGAGCATCTGCTCCTGATCGCTGCTGACGAAGCCGGTGATCATGCTCAGCGCGCCGCGGAGCGCGGACAGGATCTCGAGCTCCTGGCGGTTGCGCGCCGCGGTCTCGGGCAGCTTGTCCAATTCGCACAGCGCGGTGCGCAGATGCTGGACGCTCTCGCGGTAGGCCGAGCGCGCCAGCGCCTCGCGCCCCGCCCGGGCCCAGAGATCGACGGCCTCCGCCGGCTGGCCCGCCGCGGTGAGGTGATGCGCCAGGATCTCGGGCCGCGCGTCGACGCCGGGTGTTCCGGCCTGCGCCGCAAGCCGCGTCGCGATGCGGCGGTGCAGCCGCTCGCGGTCTTTGCGCAGCAGGGCGTCGTAGGCGATGTCCTGAACGAGCGCGTGCTTGAACCGATAGTGCTGCGACGGACCGAAGCCTTTGCGGCGCAGCAGCCCGGCCTGGACGAGCCGGTCGAGATCGGCGCTGCGCCGCGCCGTCGCGTGCGCGTTATCGTCGCCGTCGCCGGCGATCGCGTGCAGCAGATCGGACGTGAAATGGCGCCCGATGACCGAGGCGATCTGGGCCACGGTCTTGGCCGAGCCCAGGCGATCGAGTCGGGCGGTGAGCGAGTCGCGCAGCGTGCTGGGGATCACGAAGGTGTCCGACTCGACGTCGACCTCCAGGATCGCCTGCGTCAGCTCCTCGACGAAGAGCGGCACGCCGTCCGCGCGCGCGAGGATCTGACGGCGCAGCGGCGCGGGCAGCGGGCGGCCGTCGGCGACCCGATCGATCAAACGCTCGCTCTCGGTGTCGGTCAGGTTGTCGATCTGAACGCGGGTCAGGCCGCTGCCGTGCTGCCACGTCGCGTCGGCGTGGGGACGGCTGGTGGTGAGCAGCAGCAGCGAGGTCGACGCGGCGCGCTGAACGAGGCGATCGAGCAGCTCGAAGGTCGACGGATCCACCCAGTGCAGATCTTCGATCAGCAGCACCCACGGCTGCGCCTTCGCCATGCGGAGCATCAGCGCGGTGAGCGCGTCGAGCGTGCGCTTGCGCTGCCGGTCGGGCGACGGCGGCGGCGCGTCGTCGTGCGCGCCGTCGGGCGGCACGCCGAAGAGCGCGGCGAGCAGCGGCAGCGTCGCGTCGACCGGTGGGCCGTACGGGGCGAGGAAGGCGCGCAGCCGCGCGCGGTCGACGGCGGGATCGCCGATCGCCGGATCGGTGTCGGCGTGTCCCAGAACTTCTTTGCGGAAGCCCCCAACGATCGGCGCCAGCGGCGAATTCTGCAGGAAGGGCGAGCCGTGGATCGTCCACCAGCGCCGCGGCTGATCGCGCAGGTCGCTGTAGAACGCGCGCACGAGCCGGCTCTTGCCGATGCCGGCCTCGCCGGTGACCAGCACCGCCTGCCCGCATCCGTCGCGCGCCATCTGCCAGCGATTGTGGAGCAGCCGCAGCTCGAGATCGCGCGCGATCATCGGCAGATCGTCGACCGCGCTGGCGAGATCGGGCTGCGCGCTGGCCGTCGACGTCACCCACCAGCCGGCGATCGCGCTCGCCTCGCCGATCACCGGCTCGAGCGCGAACGACGGCATCACCAGGCGTCGGGTCGACGGGCTGACGACGACGTGGTCGCGCGCGGCCAGCCGCATCGCGCTGGCGGCGCCGTCGAGGGTGCGGCCGGCGATCAGCTCGCCCGGCCCCGCGCCCGACGGCGCGGCCGCGATCACCGCGGCGCCGGTGTGGACGCCGACGCGCAGGCGCAGGGCGTCGAGCGCCGGGACGCGGTCGCGATGGGCGACCAGGTCGAGGGCGGCGCGCACCGCCCGCACCGCGTCGTCCTCGTGCGCCAGCGGATAGCCGAAATACGCCACGACCCGATGGCGGGCGTCGGTGTCGACCGTGCCGCTGTAGCGCACGACGTGGCCGTCGACGAAGGTGCGCAGCGTCGGCAGGACGTCGGCCAGCACCTCCGGATCCGGCGCTTCGAGCCGGCCGGTGTCGGCGGCAAAGCCGACGACGTCGCACGACAGCGCGGTGATCTGCCGCCGCTCGCCGAGCCGGCGCGCGCCGTCGTGGGGCGCGCGCGCGGCGTCCGCGCCGTCCGACGTGTCCTCGGTCGCCGCGTTGTCGACGCTCGGCGCCGGGCGCAGGTCGATGCGGCGGATGGCTTCGGCGATGACCTCGGCGCTCGTCGGCCGGTGCGCCGGCTCTTTGGCCAGCATCTGATCGATCAGCGTCGACAGCGCGCGCGGCACCTCGGCGCGCAGCGCGCACACGGACGGCGGCACGTGGTTGAGCACGCGCTGCAGGGTGTCGCCGAGATGGCCGCTGCGAAACGGCGATACGGCGGTCAGCAGCTCGTAGAGCAGGACGCCGAACGAGAAGAGATCGGCGCGCGCGTCGAGCGGCTGGCCGGTGAGCTGCTCGGGCGGCATCGCCCGCGGCGTGCCGGCCATGCGATGCTCGCCGCTGATGTTCGCGTCGTCGTCGACGCCGCCGTCGCCCGCCGCCGATCGGTCGGCGCTGCCGCCATCGACGCGGCGGGCGAGGCCGAAGTCGAGCACTTTGGCGTAGCCCGACGGCAGCATCATGACGTTCTCGGTCTTGAGATCGCGATGGATGATGTCGCGCGCGTGGGCGGCGCCGAGCGCGGAGGCGATCTGGCGCGCGAGATCGATCACGTCGCCGACCGCGAGCGCGCCGTCCTGCAGCACGTCGGCAAGCGTCGGGCCGTCGATGAACTCGGTGACGATCCAGTCGCCTTCCGCGTCGTCGACGAGGTCGAAGATCTGGAGGATGGCGGGATGGCCGAGCTGGGCGAGAATGCGCGCCTCGCGGCGGAAGCGCCTGCGGTCGGTCGTCGTGCGGTGGGCGTGCAGTCGCTTGATCGCCACGGGCCGGCCGAGCCGCTCGTCGAACGCGCGGAAAACCTCCCCCATGCCGCCCTGGCCGAGCAGGGCGTCGATGCGGTAAGGGCCGACCCGCTGGGGATGGCCAGCGGCAAGAGATGGCGACGTCGGTGAACCAGGCATCCCGAAACGAGCGCGCGCTGAGCAGCCGTCAGCGCGGCGCAATGCAGCAGCGTATTCAAGGAAGCCAGGCGCGTCGCGGGCCGCGTCAGCGCGATGGGCGTCCATCGCCGCGTCGGCCTGGCGCGAAGTTGCCTGTCATCATAACCGACGAAAGGACGAATATCGGTCTGCTGCCCAATGGCACCACGCTCGAACCGGCGCTGAGCCGCCGGACCGGCGACCCAGTCCGGCGACCCAGTCCGGCGATCCAGTCCCGCGGCTCAGCGCGGTGCCGCGGCGGCGGCCAGCTGGCGGCGTGCCGCCCGCAGCTCGGCGCTGTCGACGGCGCGATCGGTCGGATCGAAGCGGTCGTAGATCGCGCGCAGGTGCGACCGGGCGGCGTCGGCGCAGCCGAGGCGGTCGGCGAAGCGGTCGAAGTCGAGCGCGACCCGCAGGGCGAGCGCGTGGGCTTCCTGCCGCGCGGCGACCGCGAGGGCGTGCGCGAACCAGCCGCGCGCGTCGCGTGGGCGCGCCGCACCGTCGTCGTTCTCCACGGACGGCGGCGCGCCGGCGAGATGCAGCCGCGCCGCGAGCCGCGCGAGCTCGCTTTCGAGATAGCGCTCGTCGCTCTCGCGCATGTAGGCGTCGGCGTCGGCGAAGAGCGCGCGCGCCTCGTCGATCTGGCCGGCGTCGATCTGCGCCTCGATCAGCTGCGCCGCGTGGCGCGTGAAGTCGAGCGCCTGGCCGAGCTGGCCGCGGATCCGGGTCAGCGCGGTCGCCATCCGCTGCAGGCCGCGGCTGGTCGTGCCCGCCTCGGGATCGACGCCTTCGCCGAACGGCCGCGCGGGATCGTTGTTCGGGGCGTAGACCTCCGACCAGCCGAGCAGCAGATTGAAGTGGTCGAGCAGATAGGCGTCGTGCGTCGCGCAGTAGCTGGCCAGCTCGCGGGCGTTGTCGTGCGCGCGCCGCGGCGCGCGGGCGCTGACCAGCAGCAACAACGCGAAGAAGCGCGC
>JBCCOR010000091.1:0-11189 GCA_039025295.1 Acidobacteriota bacterium | reverse complement strand
CGAGGGCCGCGCGGCGCCCGTGGGCACCCGCGGATCGCGGCGTGAAAAAAGGATGGGGGTCAGGACTTTGGCGCGGCTGGAGGGACTCGAACCCCCGACCTAGAGTTTAGGAAACTCCCGCTCTATCCGGCTGAGCTACAGCCGCACGATGCATTCAGTCGGCGGATCCTACCGCAGAAACGGCCGCATTGCTCAGCGGTCGTAGGCCACCAGGCTCTGAATGTCCGGCGCGCCGGCGGCGGTGAGGACCTCGCGGCCGTTCAGGAAGGTCAGCTCGACGACGAACGCGCACGCCACAACCTGCGCGCCGCGCCCCGCGATCAGGCGCAGGGTCGCCGCGGCCGTGCCGCCGGTGGCGATCAGGTCGTCGACGACCGCCACCCGCTGCCCGGGCTGCAGCGCGTCCGCGTGCATCTCGAGCGTGTCCTCGCCGTATTCGAGCTGATAGGTCTCCGCGACCGTCGCCGCCGGCAGCTTGCCCGGCTTGCGCACCGGCACGAAGCCCGCGCCGAGCGCGCGCGCGACGTGGGGCGCGAACAGAAAACCGCGCGACTCGATGCCGACCACGGCGTCGACCGCGTGCGGGCGCAGCACGTCGACCAGGCCGTCGAGCGTCAGACGCAGCCCCTGCGGATCGGCCAGCAGCGTGGTGATGTCGTAGAACAGGATGCCCGGCTTGGGAAAGTCGGGCACGGTGCGGATATACGGACGCAGATCATCCATGGTCGCTCTCCTGAGATCGCGCCCGCTCAGGGCGCCAGCTCGTTGTCGGTCGCCATCTCGGCCTGATTGTCCGCCGCCAGGGTGCGCTTGCCGGCGCGCGCGAGCAGCCAGTAGCCGGCGACCAGCATCAGCACGAAGACGATCGAGAGCACGTTGAGATAGCGGTCGATGAAGGCCTTGATCGGCTCGCCGTAGAAGTACAGCAGGCCAGCGAGGACGAAAAAGCGCAGTCCGCGCGCCAGGATCGACGCGATGATGAAGATGCGCAGATTGACCGAGAAGGTGCCGCCGGCGATGGTGAAGATCTTGTACGGCAGCGGCGTCAGGCCGGCGATGCCCGTGGCCCAGGCGTTGTAGCGATCGAAGAGTCGCTCGACCACGACGATGCGCTCGGCCGGAAACATTCGACGCAGCACCGGGCGTCCGCCCCAGAAGCCGATGCCGTAGCCGAGTACGCCGCCGAGGACGCTGCCGACCGTGCACAGCAGCGCGAACCACAGGCTGCGCTCGGGATCGCCGAGGCAGAGGGCGATCAGCAGGACGTCGGGCGGTACGGGGAAAAAGCTGCTCTCGGCGAACGCGATCAAGAAAAGCGCGGTACCGCCGTAGGGCGTGGTCGCGAAGCCCTCGACCCAGTCGAGCAGCGCGTGCAGCTGCTCGCTGAGGGCGTGAAGCCAGGCGCGCAAGGTGTCCATCATCGGATGCAGGCTCCTCGGTCGGCGGGACCGTCAGGCGTCTTCGGGCGCCCAGCCGTGGCGCCCGATCAGCGGCACGAAGAGCACCGCCTCGCCCGTTTCGCGCACGATGTGCGCGCCATCGTTGGATTTGTCGTAGCACACGAGCTGCTGTTGCCCGCGGTCGCCCTCGGGAATCACCAGGCGTCCGCCCGGACGCAGCTGGTCGAGCAGCGGCGGCGGCGCCGTCGGCGCGCCGGCGGTCACCAGGATGCGATCGAACGGTCCGACGCCGCTCCAGCCGACGGTGCCGTCGAAGGGCTGGATCTTGACGTTGTCCTCGAGGCCGAGCGCGCGCATGCGCCGGATCGCGCGACGCGCCAGACTGCCGATGCGCTCGATCGAGTACACCCGCCGGCAGAGGCGGGCGAGGATCGCAGTCTGGTAGCCCGAGCCGGTGCCGATCTCGAGCACCGAGTGGTCGGGCTCGAGCCGCAGCAGCTCGGTCATGCGCGCGACGATGTAGGGCTGCGAGATGGTCTGCCCTTCCCCGATCGACAGCGCGTGATCGAGATACGCCTGGCGCTGGCGCATCTCTGGCACGAAGCGGTGGCGCGGCGTCGCGTCGATCGCCGCGAGCACGGCCTCGTCGGCGATGCCATCGGTGCGCAGCTTGTCGACCAGACGCCGGCGCTCGAAAGCATAGCGTTCTTCCTGCAGTCGCTCGGTGGACATCGGCAGAGCTTCGGCAATGGGCGAATGCGCGTCGACGACGGGCTCAGGTGTCCGCGTCAGCGGTTTTGTCGGCCGCGTCCGCGCCGTTCTCATCGTCCGGCGCAGCGGGCAGGTCGTCGGGCAGGCCGACCGCGTCGAGGCGCGTGCGCAGCGGCGCGTAGCGCGCCTTGCCGCCGTGATCGGTGAGATCGAGATGCAGCGGCGTCAGGCTGACGTAGCCCTCGAGCACGGCGTGCTGGTCAGTGCCCTCGGGCGCGTCCCACGCCGGCGTGCCGGCGATCCAGTAGTAGCGGCGACCGCGCGGATCGCGCTTCTCGACCACGTTCTGCTGGTAGTAGCGCCGGCTGAGCGTGGTGAAGCGAAAGCCCTTCGGCACGCCCGGCGGCAGGTTGACGTTGAGCAGCAGATCGCGATGCGCGCGCCCTTCGTCGTCGCGCGCCGGCGGCTCGGCGTCGAGCAAGGTGTCGATGAACTGCGCGATCACCCGCTGCGCGATCAGGCCGGCGCGGGTGAACGAGACATCGCGGTCGACGTCGAGGCTGAATGCAACCGCCGGGATGCCGTAGAGATTGGCCTCGAAGGTCGCGCTGACCGTGCCGGAGTAGGTCACGTCGTCGCCGAGGTTGGGCCCGAGGTTGATACCGGAGACCACCAGGTCGGGGCGCGCGTCCTTGAGCAGGCCGTTGAGCGCCATGTTGACGCAGTCGGTGGGCGTGCCGTCGACCGAGTACCAGCCCGGACGCACCTTGCGCACCCGCAGCGGACGATGCAGCGTGAGCGAGTGGCTGGTCGCGCTCTGCTCGCGATCGGGCGCGACCACGGTCACGTCGCTGCCGATCGCGGCCGCGGCGTCGGCGAGCGCATGAATGCCTTCGGAAAAAATACCGTCGTCGTTGGTGACCAGAATGCGCACAGAACTCCTCAGCGCGGGATGCGCGGAATGATCGACGTCGCTCAGCCGGCGGCCGGCGCGTCGAGATAGCGGTCGAGCAGCAGCGCGAGGCGCTGTCGGGCGTCGGGGGTGATGCGCGTCGGGTCGGTGATCAGCGCGTACTTGAGCGCGTCCCGGTGCGGACACGCGTCGTCAGCGATCGACGCCAGGCGCTCGACCGCGTCGGCGACGATGCGCTGGCCCGCCTCGGCGTTCTGGCGCAGCACGCCGATCACCGCCTCGACGCTGACGTCCTCTTCCGTCTCGTGCCAGCAGTCGTAGTCGGTGATCATCGCCAGGGTGGCGAAGCTGATCTCGGCCTCGCGCGCCAGCCGCGCCTCCTGCAGGTTGGTCATGCCGATGACGTCGACGCCCCACTGACGGTAGATGCGCGATTCAGCGCGGGTCGAGAACTGCGGACCTTCCATGCACAGGTAGGTGCCGCCGCGGTGGGTCGTGACGCCGACCGCTTCGGCCGATGCGGAAAGCACCTCGGCCAGCACCTGGCTGATCGGATCGGCCATCGAGACGTGGGCGACGACGCCGCCGCCGAAGAAGGTGTCGGGACGATGGCGCGTGCGGTCGAAGAATTGATCGGGCACGACCACATGGGTCGGCGCGTAGTCTTCATGCATCGAGCCGACCGCGCTGACCGAGATCAGCCAGCGCACGCCCAGCTGCTTGAAGCCGTGGACGTTGGCGCGGTTGTTGAGCTCGGTCGGCAAGATGCGGTGGCCGACCCCGTGGCGCGCCAAGAACGCCACCGGCTGGCCCGCCAGCGTGCCGAGCATGTAGGCGTCGCTGGGCGCGCCGAAAGGCGTGTCGAGGGTGATCTCGCGGGCGTTCTCGAGATGGCTGATGCCGTAGAGGCCGCTGCCGCCGAGAATGCCGATCCGGGCCGCGCGCGCAGCGTCGGTCACGATGCATTCTCCGAATCGTCGTAGGCGGCATCCGCGTTGTCGGTCGGCGTGCCGTCACCGTCGTCGACGGACGCGGGCAGCTCGGGGCGCGGGATTTCGTCGGTCAGCGGCTCGGCCATCGGCGCGGTTTCGGTCTCCTCGAGCGCGACCGCGATCGACGGCGTGCGCGAGGCGGCGTCGGCGCCGACCGTGAGGGCGGTGGCGAGCGCCCGGCGTCCCTGGACGCCGTCGACGATCGGCACGTCCTCGCCGCGGCAGGCGGCCAGGAACGCGCGCAGCTCGGCGCGCAGCGGCTCGACCGGCGTGATGTTGCGGTCCTCAGGGCGGATCAAGCGCTGGCCGTCGATCAGCTCGAGGCCGTAGCCCTTGATCGACTGCTCGCGGTAATCGATCGAGAAATAGCGATGCGGCAGGAAGGCGCGCAGCTTGCGCACCGACTCGGCCGACACGCGCGAGGCGGTGATGTTGGCGACCAGGCCGGATGCCAGCGCAATGCGCGCGTTGACGATGTCGACCCGCGACGACAGCACCTCGATGCCGGTGGCGCGGACCTCCTCGACCGGACTCGGGTCGAGGGCGTGCAGGATCTGCAGATCGTGGATCATCAGATCGAGGATCACGTCGACGTCGAGGCTGCGCGGCGTGAACGGCGCCAGGCGCTGTATCTCGAGAAAGCGGGGCGCGTTCGGCTCGGCCAGGAGCGCCTGCACCGCCGGGTTGTAGAACTCGACGTGGCCGACCGACAGCAGCTTCTCGGCGCGCTCGGCGGCCGCGACCATGCGGTCGGCGTCCTCGACGCTCGACGCGATCGGCTTCTCCACCAGCACGTGGCAGCCGGCCTCGAGCGCCTTGATCGCGAGATTGGCGTGGGCGTAGGTCGGCACCGCCAGCACGACCGCGTCGACCGCGTCGAGCAGGCCGTCGATCGAGCCGTAGCTCTCGGTGCCGTGGGCGGCGGCGAGATCCTCGGCGATCTCCGGCCGCAAATCGTAGATGCCGATCAGCGCCGCCTCGTCGAGCTCCGAGAGGATGCGCACGTGATGGCGGCCGAGCGCGCCGGTGCCGATCACCGCGCAGCGCATCGACGGCGCGTCGATGCCTGCGGCGTCGCCGGGCAGCGGCGCCATCGGCTGGGTGTCGCGGGCGCCGGGCAGCTCCGGGGCGGCGTCGGCGCTGCCCTCGTTCCAGAGATCGTCCTGCAGATCGGCGTCGTCGTTGGGCTCGGTCACGTTCATCCTCCGCGGGCGCCGCCGCGCGGCTGTTCGCGCACCACGCCGCGGGTCGAGCTCTCGACGAAGTCGATCAGCGGCTTGACGCGCGGGTGGTCGCCCAGCTCGTCGCGCAGCGTGGCCAGGGCATTGCCGGTGTTGAGCCGGGAGCGCACCAGAATGCGATAAGCGCGCGCCAGCGCCTCCAGCTCGTCGTCGGTGAAACCTTTGCGCGCCAAGCCGATGCGGTTGATGCCGTAGACCGCCGGCTTGGCGCCGACGGTCTTGACGTAGGGCAGCGCGTCGCGGGTCAGCACCGTGTAACCGCCGGTGTAGGCGTAGACGCCGACCCGGCAGTGCTGATGCACCGAGGCGTGGGCGCCGATCACCGCGTGGTCGTCGACGCGCACGTGGCCGGCGAGGGTGGCGGCGTTGGCGAAAATCGTGTGATCGCCCACCACGCAGTCGTGCGCGATGTGCTTGTAGGCCATGAAGAGGTTGTCGCTGCCGATGCGCGTGAGGGCGGCGTCGGCGGCGGTGCCGCGGTGGACGGTCGTGAACTCGCGAAAGTGATTGCGGTCGCCGACCTCGAGCGCGGTGCGCTCGCCGTGGAACTTGAGGTCCTGCGGATCGAAGCCGATGCAGGCGTGGGCGAAGATGCGGTTGTCGCGGCCGATCGTCGTCGGCCCCTCGACGCAGGCACTGGCACCGACCGTCGTGCCTTCGCCGAGCGCGACCTCGGCGCCGATCACCGCGTGCGGTCCGAGGACGACGCCGGCGGCGATCTCGGCCGACGGATCGACCACCGCGGTCGGATGGACGGATGCGTCCGGATGGATGCTCATCGTGCGACGGCCTCAGCGATCGACGGTCGACGAGCTGAAGGTCGCCTCGGCGGCCACCTGGCCGTCGACGGTCGCGCGCCCTTCGAGCTTGTAGGTGTTCATGCGCGCGCGCTTGAGCGTCACCTCGTAGCGCACCTGATCGCCGGGCACCACCGGACGGCGGAATCGCGCGCGCTCGATGCCGCCGAAATACTGCAGCTTGGTGGCGCGCTCCTCGGGCGTCAGCTGGTAGTTCACCAGCAGGCCGCCGGCCTGCGCCATGCCCTCGATCAGCAGCACGCCGGGCATCACCGGATGACCGGGAAAGTGTCCGGTAAACACCTCTTCGTTGATCGTGACGTTCTTGATCGCCACGATGCGCACGCCGGCCTCGATTTCGAGCACGCGGTCGACCAGCAGGAGCGGATAGCGATGCGGCAGGATCGACATGATCCAGCGCACGTCACGCTCCGTGCGATCGATGGCCGGGGCGTCGGACGGCGCCGACGCGGCGCGGTCGACTTCGGCGGTAGACACGGATGAACCTCCTCGAACGTCGGATCGATGCGGAGAATGCGTTTGCGGCTGCGGCGGCCCGCGCGACCTCAGTCGCGCAGTTGACGCTCCAGCCGACGAACGCGGCGCAGCAGCTCGGGCAGCCGGGCGAGGGCAGCCACCTGCTTGCGCCAGGTCGTGGCCCCGACGGCCGGAGTGCCGCCGAGCACCTGATCGCCGTCGACCGACTGCATGATGGCCGCTTTGCTCGCCACCTGCGTCCGGTCGCCGACCTCGATATGGCCGACCACGCCGACCTGCCCCGCGAGCACGACATGGTCGCCGAGCACGCTGCTGCCGGCGATGCCGCTCTGGGCGCAGACCACGCAGCCCTGACCAAGGGCCGCATTGTGCCCCACCTGAACCAGATTGTCGATCTTGCTGCCGTCGCCGACGACCGTCTGCTCGAGCGCGGCGCGGTCGATCGTGCTGTTGGCGCCGACCTCGACGTCGGCGCCGAGCGCCACGATGCCGATCTGCGGCACCTTGTGATGCACGCCGCCGCGGGTCAGATAGCCGAAGCCGTCGGCGCCGATCACCGCCCCGCTGTGGACGATCACCCGCGGACCGAGCACGCAGCCGGCGTAGAGCACGGCCTGCGGATGCAGCGCCGCGTCGGCGCCGACGACGCAGTCGTCGCCAATCGTGACGTGCGCGTGGACGACGACGTTGGGGCCGAGCACGACGCGCGCGCCGACGACGGCGTAGGGACCGACGTGGGCGCTCGGATCGATCGCGCAGTCGTCGCCGACGACCGCGGTCGGATGCACGCCCGCGGCCGGACGCGGCGGCGGCGGCGCGAGTCGATCGAGGATCGCGATCAGCGCGCGCTGCGGATCCTCGACCACCAGCAGCGCAGGCACCGGCGTGCCGTCGTCGCGGACGAGATCGGCGAGCACCGGCGGCACCAGGAGGGCGCCGGCGCGGCTCGCAGCCGCGCGCGCGCGCATCGCCGGCGAGGTCGCGAACGAGAGATCGTCCGGCCCGGCGTCCTCGAGCGCGCGGGCGGCGCCGACGCGCAGCGCACCGTCGCCCGCGAGCGTGGCGTCGACCGCCTTGGCTAGCGCGTCGGCGCGCGTGCCTGCCGACGCCTCAGCGTCGACCGAACCGGTCACGAGCCAGCGGGCGCGCTGGCGGCGTTCAGACGCTCGACCACCATCTCGGTGATGTCGGCGCGCTCGCTCGCCATGATCACGACGCCCGGCACCGACGCGTTGAGGATCAGGTCGAAGCCGTTCTCGGCGCGGATCGCCTCGAACACCGGCTCGAGCTGCTCCTCGATCTTGCGCAGGCCTTCTTCCTGGATCTTCTGGCCCTCGCGCTGCTTGTCGTCGCGGTAGCGGCGGATGGCGATGCCCTCGTCCTCGTACTGCTTCTGCAGCTCGGCGAGCTTCTCCTCCGACAGCGAGTTGATGCCGTCGGCGATGCGCTGGCGGATCTCACGGGCCTTGGCCGCGCGCGTCTCCGCCTCGGCCTGGACCTCGCGCTGGAACGCCTCGAGCTGCGCCTGCAGCTGCTTGCCGGCCTGCGACAGCAGCGCGATGCGGTCGAGATCGACCACGGCGATCTTGAGCGAGGTCGTCGCCTGGCCGGCGGCCTCCTGCGCGGACGCCGGCACGACGACGAACGCAGCGGCGAGGAGACTGGCGAGGATCGCGGCGACCAGGCCGCGGACGGGAAGACGAGACGAACGAAGTGGGCTCACGGGATGGATCTCCGAAAACGTGGGTCGGATGACGCCGCCGCGCGCGTCGGACGCGCAGCGCAATGTGCAGATGGGTTTCACCGCGCCCGCTGCGGACGCGGCAAGCATGCTCAGAACGAGACGCCGATGTTGAAGTCGAAGCTCTCGAATTGATCCTCGGGGAAGGGATCGAGATTGCTGCTGTAGATGAAGCGCAGCGGCGCGCCGAAGAGCGGCACGAGAATGCGCAGCTCGACGCCGGCGGTGTAGCGCATCAGGTCGAAGTCGATCGACGTGTCGCCGTCGAAGACGCCGCCCGCGTCGGCGAAGGCCACGACGCGGAACGGGCCGCCGGCGAGGATGTGGTACTCGAGATTGAGGTTCAGGAACGACTCACCGCCGCGCGGGAAGCCGTCCGCGTCGCGCGCGACCGTGCCGTCTTCGTTGTAGACCACGATCGAGCGGCGGCGGAAGCCGCGCACGCTGTTCTCGCCGCCGAGGAAGAAGCGCTGCTGCGCGAAGAGCTCGATGTCGCCGAACGACGTGATGTGACCGGCCTCGAAGTTGACGCCGAAGGTCGAGCGGAACGGCCGTCGGCTGATCGGCTGGAACCAGGTCAGCGAGGCGATCGGCTTGACGAAATTGGTGTCGCCGCCGAGGAAGTCGCCGGCGAATTCCACCGAGCCCTGCAGGCGCAGGCCGCGGAACGGCTCGAAGCGGCTGTCGACCGTGTTGTAGGTCCAGGTCGGCCGCAGCGACGAGGTCACGAACTCGGCGCGGCGCGAGATCACGTCGCCGCCGGTGTCGAAGACGGTTTCGACCTCCTCGACGTCGGAGTAGCTGTAGGTCAGATTGAGCGTCTGGAACGCCGCCAGCGAGCGACCGTAGGTGATCGAGCCACCGCTGAAGTTCTGCTCGAAGTCGGTGTCGGCGAGGACGCGCGCGTCGAAGGTCTGGCGGAAGATGCGCACACCGAGCAGCTGCGGCTGATCGAAGAGCCACGGAATGCGGTATTCGATGTCGTAGAGATCGCGCTGGCGACCGATCTGGGCCGAAACGCCGAGGGTCTCACCGCGGCCGCGGAAGTTGGTCGTGCGCACCGCGAACTGGCCGAAGAAGCCGTCGAACTCCGACCAGCCGCCGCCGAACTGCAGCTCGGTGCGGTCGGCTTCCTCACCCTGCAGCACGAGGTCGACCGTCTGATCGTCGGTGTCGAAGTTCTCGAACTTGATCGGCTCTTCTTCGTCGAGGGCAAAGTAGTTGAGCTGGCGAATCTTGAGCAGGCTGTTGCGGATCGCCGACATGTTGACGACGCCGGTCTCCTGGAAGAGCAGCTCGCGCCGCAGCACCTTGTCCTTGGTCTTGTAGTTGCCCTTGAAGTCGATGCGACGGATGCGGAACTGATCTTTCTCCGACACGCTGACCTTGAGATCGGCGACGTTCTCGTCGCGCTCGATCAGCTCGCTGTCGATCTCCGAAAAGATGTAGCCGATGCTTTGGTAGAGCTTGTTGACGTTCTCGAGACCGCCGTCGACCACCTTGGCGCGCAGCCAGCCGCCGCGCGGCCGCTCGAACTGGCGCAGCAGCAGCTCGTCGGAGAACACCTCGTTGCCCTCGATCGTGATCTCGCCGAGCTTCCAGCGCAGGCCCTCTTCAACCGGGATCGTGATCGCCAGGCGGCGCTTCTGCTCCTCGATCGTCGGCGCGTTCGGGTTCTGCGCGACCACTTCGATCTCAGGACGTCCGAGCAGGATGTCCTTGTAGCCCGCCTTGCGGTAGAGCTCGCGCACGCTGTCGAGATCTTCCTCGAGATTGGCCGGGTTGTAGATGTCTTTCTTCAGCACCCGGCTGACCAGGCCCGACTGCTTGGTCTTCGACATGCTCAGGCGCAGGCGCCAGTCGCTGTAGAGGGTGTTGCCGTCAAACGTGATGTCGTCGATCTTGACCCGATCGCCCTCGTCGATGGTGAAGGTCGCGCGCAGCTGGTTGGCGCTCAGCTCCTCGAGGGTGTACTTCACCTGGGCGAAGCGGTAGCCCTTCTCGCGGTACATCTCTTCGATGCTGCGGGTGAGCTGCTCGAGCGCGCCGCGCGAGAGCGGCTGGTTCTCGAACACCTGGATGCGGTCGCGGTCGATGCGCTCACCGATGTCGCTGCGGCTGATGCGCTTGATGCCGACATAGTTGATCGAGCTCAGCAGCGGCCGCTCGGCGACCGAGACGATCAGCGATACGCCGCCGTCGTCCTCGGCGACCGCGTTGATCACGATGTCGTCGATCAGCTCGCGCTTCCACAGGCGCGCGATGCGCTGATCGAGGGCCGTGGTGTCGAGCACCATGCCGCGCTCGACCGGATCACCGCCGAAAAGATAGAAGTTGAGCGTTTCGGCGCTGAGGCTGCGCCCGCCGCGGTACTCGACCGCGCGGATCGTCCGGCCGTCGTAGCGGCTCGCGCGCGTTTCCGCCTGCGCCTGCGCGACGGCAGGGGCGAGGACCGCGAGACCGACCAAAGCCGGTAGCAGGATCGCCAGGGCCGCAGCGGCGCGGCCGCGCGCGATCCGAATTCCGCGTGGTGCGCGTGGTGCGCGCGGAACGCGTGGAAACATCACCGGTTCGTTTCTCCTCGTCGATGCGCGTCCGGGTGATCGGCCAGACGCTGCGGCTCACGCGCGCGGGGGGCGGCGCACGAACGCACGCGCGAACGCCATCGGATGGCGTCTGCGCGCGCGGGTGTCAGTGAACGTCGCTGCTGCCCGCGCCGACCGTGGATGCGGTCTCGGAAGCGGGCGCCAGGTTATCGTGGGTCAGGTCCATCTTGACGCCGTCGGCGCTGAAAACCAGGCGATCGTCGTCGGCCACGGCCACGTCGATGGTTTCGATCGCGCGGCCGTGGTAGCGGATCAGCATTTCCGACACGGCATCCTGCACGTAGCGCTGG